>JAFGGF010000320.1 GCA_016930735.1 Prolixibacteraceae bacterium | reverse complement strand
TAATAATTAAGGAAGTAAACCATATTGACCTTTCCAAATTCAATTAAACAAAATTTACGGTTTATTATTTAAATAATTAAATAAAAAATTGTTTAATTAAATATTGTATTTTAATTTTGAAGGATGATCAGTAACCAGCATAATACAGAATTAAATCCAACCGTTTCTTTATTAAGGTCATTGGAAAAATTGCTGGATTTTCAGGGTCAGGTAAATGCCGTTTTACTTTATATGCCCCTTCATTCTGCCATGGTAAACATTTTACATTTGTCAAAAGGCTCATACACAAATATTGCTTTAGTACCTAAAGAACTTGAATTTTACCCTGATCGTGGTTATACAAATAAAGAAAAGGTAGTAATTAAACCAATTCATGAAATTCAAAATAATTTATATCGGTTTTTTTCGAAAAATTCGGGATTGTTTCCGCAGCCAGGTGAAGATAAAACCGGAAATTTTGTTGCTGTTTTTCAGTTTTTAAGTGCTTCAGACAATAAATGGGATTATTTATTCCTCCTTGTTGATAAGGATTTAAAGGATAAAATAATTTCAAATTTTGATTCGGTTTATAAAAAAAACAATGCTAAACCTGAACACGAAATACTTATTCATTCGTATTTAAAAATGACCTATCCTTTCTTTAATGAAATTGTTAATTCTGCAAAATTAAAACTGGAACAACTAAGCAAGCATAACAGCTATATAAGGAGGTTACTTTCTTATAATGAGCAACTAAAGTCTGAAATTTCTCATCTCAAACAAAAAAAGGAAGGCGAAACACTCCGTGAGTTTGAATACCTGCTGATAAAAGCTGAAAATACATATAAGAAGAATTTCTCTATTTCTGACGATACAAAAAAATTCATTGTGAATTACAGCGGAAATCTTGAAAACCTGAAAAAATCATTTGAAAAGGCAATAGAAGATGTCGTTTATTTAAATACAGACCAAAATATTGTTATTAAACCCATTCATATTGAACTTACTGATTTTAATGTTGGGAACGAGAATGGGTATAAAACTAAAAAGCAGGAAAAAGCCGCTGACTTCCTGCAACGTTATGAAGAAGCTGCACAGGCAGCATATGACAGCAATCAGGAAATAACAATAAATACCATTGCAGTAAATATAAAACCTCAGCCGGTTTCTCCTCCGGCAATTAGCCATACACTGAAAAAATACAGAAGCGAGATTATCAGCCTGTTAAATTCCAGTGCTACAAACTGGGTGATTCTCCGAACCTACTTCAAACCTATTAAAAGCCTGGCTGAAAAGTTTACAAATTAACTTCCCTTGTTATATAAGCCGAATAATCTTTCAGTACCGGAATATATTCGTCGTGGAATAAAACCGAAGATATCAGGAAATCGGCTGTAGAGCGGTTTGAAGCCGTTGGAATGTTATAAAGTACGGAAATCCTCAGTAATGCCTTAACATCCACATCATGGGGTTGTGGCTGCATCGGGTCCCAGAAAAATATCAGCATATCAACTTCACCTTCTGCAATCAAAGCCCCGAGTTGCTGGTCGCCTCCCAAAGGCCCCGATTTCAGCTTTGTAATGGAAGGTGGTACTTCATCGTTATCCTTACATTTCTGAATGATTGTTTCTTCAACCAGAGTGCCGGTAGTTCCCGTGCATATGAGGCTATGCGGAATGAGTTCCTTCCAGTTCCATGAAACCCACTCGATCATATCTGACTTACGGTTATCGTGTGAAACGATACCGATATTTTTTTTCCTTTTCATCGTTAATTGTTATTAATGGCGGCTCAAAGGTATAAAAAACAAAGGCTGTAAATTGATTTACAGCCTTGTATCTGAATAATTTAATGATTATTTGAAATTCTGTTTAAGTTCACTCACCCAGTTTTTTATCCTTGATCTAGTCAGCCGTGCCTGATTTTCCTGGTCGAGTACCAACCCAAGAAATTTACCATTACGAAAAGCTGAAGAAGATTCAAAAGTATAGCCTTCTGTTGAAGTCTCACCAACTATTTTACCTCCGCATTTTTCTAAAATACCTGCCATTATCCCGATCCCGTCAACAAAATTCTCGGGATACCCCACCTGGTCACCAAGGCCAAAAATAGCAAATGTTTTACCTTTGAGGTCAAGGTCTTCCAGTTCAGGCACAAACTCATCCCAGTAATTGGGAAGTTCCCCGTCGAACCAGGTTGGTACGCCCAGGATATAATTATCAAAAGATATAAATTCTTTGCCAGTCAGAGTTTCAGCATTTACTTTTGTAATTTCATTTTCAGAAAATTCAGCTGCAATTTTATCAGCAGCCAATCTTGTTTTATTCGAATTAAAACTATATATCAAAGCTATTTTTTTCATTACAACAAATTTTAAATCAATAATTCAGGATATTTTTTGCTGCCTCAATAATTTTATCTGTTTGCGGCAGGATAGCTTTTTCCAGGTTTTTATGAAATCCCACCGGAGTAAAAGTTGAACCAACCCTGTGAACCGGCCCATCGAGGTATTCAAATGCTTCCTCCATGATTACAGACGCCACTTCCCCACCAAAACCACCAAATACCTTATCTTCATGGACTATCAGAGCTTTGCTGGTCTTCTTAACTGAGTTAATTACGGTTTCCATATCAAGCGGTATCAGGGATCGTAGGTCTATAACTTCAATTTCCAAACCTGTTTCTGATGCAATTTTATTTGCTGTTTCAATGCACATGTGGGTAGTATTTCCATAAGTAACAATTGTCAGATCCTTCCCTTCCCTCCTGATCCGCGCTTTCCCGAATGGTACTTCAAAATCATCAGGTACAACGGTTGCAGCCTTTGGATCCTGGTAAAGAGCTTTGGGTTCCATAAACATTGTTAAGCCTCTCGACCGGATTGAAGTACGTAATAATCCAGCAGCATCGTCTGCAAATGAAGGGTAAACAATCCTTACACCGGGAATGGAGGCAAGCGCACCTTCTATGTTTTGCGAATGGTATAACCCTCCGCCGATATAACCACCCGACGCCAGCCTGATTGTTGCATTCGGGGTAAATTTCCCATTGGTACGCCAGTATTCATGACTTGACTCAATATACTGCTCCATAGCTGGCCAGAAATAATCTGCAAACTCAGCACCTTCAACTACAATCCTGATCTTTTCATTAAATCTCGACATGCCGTTTGCTGTCCCCATAATAAAATCCTCGGCAATAGGGGCATTAAAAACCCTGTCAGGCCCAAATTCCTGCTGTAAACCTTTTGATACATTAAATATGCCTCCTTTATCTTTATTTGCCATATCCTGCCCCCAGATAAAGGTATCGGGATTATACCTGAACTCTGCCTTTAATGTATCATTCAGTGCAGTTATTAATTTTTTCTTCTCACCTTCCTGATTATGCAGTCCTTTAGGATATTTTTCAGATCCCACGGGTTCAGGTATCACAAAATCATATATTGATTCGGGAGAAGGTTCAGGTGCTGCCATTGCCGCTTTATGGACTCTTTTAAGCTCTGTTTTGGCATTTGTTTCTATTGCCTGCAGTTCTTCCTCGGTAAATCTGTTATATCGAAGTAATAGCCTTCTGAACTTCGCTAAGGGGTCATATTCCTGTACGTAATTCCTTTCGGCTTCACTTCTGTAAAGCAAATGATCATCTGAATTGGAATGAGACTGCATCCTCACACAATTAGCCTGAACTATTACCGGATTGTTTTCTTCTGTAGCAAAACGTTTTGCTTCAGTCATTGCATTCATCGAGTCAAATACATCTTTACCGTTACAATGTATGATCCTCAGATTTTTAAATCCCGAAAAATTATTGGCAACTTTTCTGTTAGCAGTCTGGTCTTTTTTAGGAACGCTGATTCCGTAACCATTATCCTGAAATACAAAAATGACAGGGAGTTTTTCATTGGAAGCCCCGTTAATTGCCTCATAAACATAACCTTCGCTTACAGAAGATTCCCCCTGGCTGCTAATGGCAACTGCTTTTTCACCGTAGTATTTTATCGCTCTGGCAACACCAACCGCATGTAATGCATGGTTTCCTGTTACAGATGAACCTGTATGAATGTTCCATTCCGGCTTTCCCAAATGGTTTGACATATGACGGCCACCGCTGGACGGATCAGTTGCCCGGGAAATTCCGTTCAGTACAACTTCTTCAGCTGTCATTCCACACGACATAGCTGTTAACATATCGCGATAATAAGGGAAAATATGGTCTTTATTTTTTTCAAATACCTGGCCGATGGCGAGTTGTATACCATCGTGCCCGGCATATGGCGCATGATATGACCAGCCAATTGCCTGTTTCAGGTAATTCGGAGCTTTGTTGTCAATAGCTCTTCCCAGCGTCATTAACTCATACCACTTTTCAAGTGTTTCCTTTGGCGTGTTTTTTATGGAATATTTTTTTGGAACTGTATTGTCAATCATTTCAGTTTTTTTATAAAGTACGATCAATTTTAAATTCTTCAAGCAAGTCGGCAATCCTTCTTAAGAAAGCTCCCCCCAGGGCACCATCAATAATCCGGTGGTCGTACGACAACGATAAAAACATTTTATGCCTGATTACAATGGCATCTCCTGTGGGTGTTTCCATCACTGCCGGCTTTTTCTCAATACTGCCGGTAGCAAGTATAGCTACCTGAGGCTGGTTGATAATAGGAGTTCCGATCAGGTTTCTGAATGTACCAAAATTGGTAATTGTAAAAGTGCCGCCCTGGATTTCATCAGGTGACAATTTGTTATTTCTGGCAGCATCAGCCAGGCGATTCAGTTCTTTGGTTATTCCCACCAGGTTTTTCTGCTCAGCATTCCTGATAACAGGTACAATCAGGTTACCATCAGGTTTTGCTACTGCAATTCCTATGTTGATATCTTTTTTCAGTATTATTTTACTCCCGTCCACAGAAGAGTTTAACAGCGGGAATTCAGCCAGCGCCTGCGCTACAGCCTCTGTAAACACATGCATGTATGTAAGCTTCTCGCCATATTTTTGCTGAAATTGATTTTTATTTTTTTCGCGCCAGAATACGAGGTTGGTAACATCTGCTTCAACCACTGAAGTCACATGCGGTGAAACCTGTTTGCTCAGAACCATATGGTCAGCAATCATTTTACGAACACGGTCCATCTCAATAATCTGGTCTGTTTTACCAATTGAAACCGGGGGACGTTCCATTTTAGGCTGAGAAACAGGAGTATCTGACTGTTTGGAACCTTTGTTTTCAAGATAATTCAGTATGTCCTTTTTCTGGACCCTACCGTTAATCCCGGATCCCGGGATCGTTTCCAATTCCTCAGCACTTATATTTTCCTGCCTGGCAATACTTTTAACCAAAGGTGAATAAAAACGTGTTGATTCAGTTTTAATATTTTCTTCAGATAGTTTTATATTATTCTCAGGTTCAGCTATTTCTTCCTGCTCTTCGTTTTCAGCACCTTCTCCGTCTGTAATGATAATTGCCAAAACCTCACCAACTGGAAGAACAGCATCTACAGGATGAAGAATTTTTGAAATAACGCCATCAACAGGTGAAGGGATTTCTGAGTCTACTTTGTCAGTCGCAACTTCAAAAAGATTATCATCTTCTTCAACTGTATCTCCCTCTTTTACAAACCATTTGGTAATGGTTGCCTCCTGAATACTTTCGCCTAATTTCGGCATTATTACTTTAAATTGTGACATTTTGATTTTTATTATTGTTTTTATTATTTGCAATTTTCACTTTAAATAACAAGGCTCAAATTGAAATGTTCACATTGCAATCCTGTTTTGATAATTTTTTAATCTTTGATTAAGATTAATTTAAGAAATTTTAGGGATGAAGTCAACTTATTTGAAAAAAAATCTAAAAGAGTAAAGAACAATGGAGTTCACAAATGTAAATACACCAACATGTTTTAATCAACAAATATGGCAGGAATCCTTTAATATCGATTGGTACGCGCGTATTACATTTGTAATCTTCCAATTATTTCATGGATCGTTTTGAATTGATGCCTTTCCAGGTAATCGTTGATACCGGAAACAATATGAACAGGGATGAACGGATCTTTAAAAATGGCAGTTCCAACTTGTATGGCAGATGCACCTGCAAGAAAAAATTCTATTGCATCGGTTGCATTCATAATACCCCCTATTCCTATTACAGGGATTTTTACAGCCTGTGAAACCTGCCAGACCATCCTTAAGGCAATGGGTTTAATTGCTGGTCCTGATAACCCTCCGGTAACAGTCGAAAGCAAAGGGATCCTTTTTTCTGCATCGATGGCCATACCTACAAAAGTATTAACCAGCGAAACACTGTCTGCACCCCTGTATTCAACAGCTTTGGCTATTTCAGATACATCGGTTACGTTGGGAGATAGTTTAACGATTAGAGTTTTATCATAAACTTCACG
>JAFGGF010000319.1 GCA_016930735.1 Prolixibacteraceae bacterium | reverse complement strand
TGAAGCCGCAAGAATTCTGGGAGAAAGAGCTTATATAGATGCGGAGAATATGGGCATCTGGGGCTGGAGCTACGGAGGTTTTATGGTTGCCCTTTCGATGTGTAAAGGCGATGTTTTTAAAGCCGGTATTTCTGTGGCTCCGGTTACAAGTTGGCGTTTTTATGATTCAGTTTATACCGAAAGATACATGCGTACTCCACAGGTAAACGAAGATGGGTACGATGATAATTCACCTTTAAACCTTGCTGAAAACCTGAAGGGGAACCTGTTGCTTATCCACGGTTCAGCCGATGATAATGTACATGTCCAGAATTCAATGGAATTTTCAGAAAAACTGGTACAGGCAGGCATTCCCTTCGATATGGCCATTTATTCCAACCGCGACCATGGGATCAGGGGTGGGAATACAACCATGCACCTGTATAATAAAATGACTAATTTTTTGAAAGAAAAACTTCAAAATTAAAATGAAAAAAATATTCAGTTATTTCCTTCAGGGCCTGTTATTGGTCGCTCCTGTTGCCATTACATGCTATATTCTTTATTTTATTTTTGCCACCATTGATGGCTGGCTGGCAGAAAAAATTAAACTGCTTATCGGATTTAAGATTCCGGGGCTTGGAGTCCTGATAATTTTTATCCTGCTTACATTGCTGGGGCTTATCGGGCAAACGACTTTATTCCGGCCATTAAAGAAAATTGCAGGGAAATTTATAAGAAAGATTCCTTTACTCAACCTTTTATACACCTCGCTGAATGACCTTCTTTCAGCTTTTGTAGGGAAAGAAAAAAAATTCAACATTCCGGTTAAAGTTTTGTTTAATATTGAGAATAATTTATGGAAACTGGGATTTTTAACAAAAGAAGGAATGGAAGAAATTAATGAGCCAGGATTGTCATCGGTATATTTCCCGCACTCTTACAACTTTTCAGGAGAACTGTATCTGATACCTAATGAACGGATTACCGTTGTTGATATTTCACCTGCTGAAGCAATGAAATTTATTGTATCCGGCGGTGTTACATCCATTGAACCACAGCAACAATGAGCTTAGAAATTATTTCAACTGTTGTATTTCTGGTTTTTATAACCATCGTCCTTTTGATCGACCTTTTGCTTGTCGGAAGGAAAGTACATGTAATTTCATCAAAGGAAGCGCTGATCTGGTCAGCTGTCTGGATTGCCCTTGGGCTTTCGTTTTATTTGGTAATACGTTATTTTGGCCATATTTTACATGGCATTGATTCGCCCGAAAAACTGGAAGAAGTAGTTAAACATTACAACCCTTATCTCCAGTTTAAAACTTCGGGATTTTCAAACATGCTCGAAGAGTACAAAAAATCGCAGGCTGTAAATTACCTTTCAGGTTATTTTATCGAAAAAACACTTTCCATCGACAACATTTTTGTTATGCTGATGATCCTTCAGGGTTTCAGTGTTCCGCTGAAAGATTATAAATTTGTTTTATTCTGGGGAATCCTTGGAGCTATCATCCTCCGTTTTGTTTTTATTTTTGCCGGTGTAGCCATTATCCAACGCTTTGAATGGGTCCTGTTAATTTTCGGGGCTTTCCTGCTGTTTCAGGGGCTTAAAATTTTATTATTTAAGGAAAAAGAGGGAAAAGACCCAAAAGATTCATTCCTTGTTAAATACCTGAAGAACCACATCAATATTTACACTGAATATGATAAAGACCGTTTCTGGTTCAGGCAGGATAAAAAACTATTTTTCACCCCCCTGTTTTTAGTTCTTGTAATGATTG
Source organism: Prolixibacteraceae bacterium (assembly GCA_016930735.1). Lineage (GTDB taxonomy): Bacteria > Bacteroidota > Bacteroidia > Bacteroidales > Prolixibacteraceae > JABMQB01. Next base: position 1,609 of record JAFGGF010000319.1, on the reverse strand, counting down.
AGTTTTCGGACCTGATTTTTGCCTTCGATTCAATTCCGGCAATTTTTGCCGTATCACGCGATCCGTTTATTGTTTTCTTTTCAAATATTTTTGCTATACTTGGATTAAGGTCGTTATTCTTCCTTGTTGCCAACCTGGTTAATAAATTCCGTTTCCTGAAAGCCGGAGTTGCTGTTCTGTTAATTTTTGTTGGTTTCAAATTACTGTTCCATGAAAAGCTTAAAGGATGGGGATTCCAGCCGGAATACTCACTTTATTTTATTGGATTCGTGATGGTTTTCAGTATCATTCTTTCTTTATTATTTCCTTTAAAAGAAGCAAAAACAACCACACATTAATATTTTAAGGATTCCCATACGTTTTTAAGTTATTTGCCCGTTATTTTTACAAATATAAAATTTAACAGCTTAAAATTTAACCAATTATGAAACGGCTACTAACCATCATTGCAATTGTTATTATTTTTCTTATAAGTTCATCGTTTGTTGTCATAAATATTTGGATTGGGCACGATGTAAAACAAAATATAAAACTGGCACAGCTTAAATACGGAGGTTCTGCAGAAGATGCGCTGATTACTTTTCTGGAAGATAAAAACAATTCATTTAACGACCGCACCCATAAAGCGGTCTGGACTTTGGGGCAAATCCGGTCTGAAAAAGCTTTACCCATCCTGAAAAAATATTACTACGATGATCCCAAAGGGAAAACCTGCAAAGGGAACCACAATTCCATGCTTTGCCAGTATGAACTTCATAAAGCCATTTCGGCAATTGAAAACGGAAGGTTATTTTCTTTTGCCAGGTTGAATAAATAAAATCCAACTTGCCCTATGAGCTACTATTTTATTGCCAATATCCGGATCAACGATCCGGAAGAATACCAAAAATACCTTGATAACAGCAAAGGGGAGCTTTCAAAGTTCAAAAAAGAATACCTTGTTGTTGATGATAAACCGGAAGTACTGGAAGGCTCCTGGGATTATACCCGGACCGTTTTAATCCGGTTTGATTCAAAAGCAGATTTTGATGCCTGGTATTATTCTGATACATATCAAAAAATATTAAAACACCGCTTAAAAGCTGCCGATTGCGATACCATCGTTGCTAAAGGTTTAACCGATGATTTGAATAAATATTCTGAATTTAAGATTAATCCTTTAAAACCATCAGACAAAAACATAATAGGCGATTTTATCACAAAATACTGGGGCTCTCCAATGAATGTTTCCAAAGGGAAAAAACTTGATACCAGGGAATTGCCCGGCTTTATATGTAAAAAAGAAGATAAAATTATTGGATTGGCAACCTATCATATTTCGGGATCGGAATGCGAAATTGTAACACTAAACAGCTTTTATAAAAACGAAGGTTTGGGGACTGCACTGATAAATGAAATAATCATAGCAGCTAAACAAAAAAATTGTAAAAGAGTTTGGCTGATAACCACTAATGATAACTCAAATGCGATCAGGTTTTACCAGAAAAGAGGTTTTGAATGGGTTGGATTTTATAAAAATGCAATGGATGAAGCGCGAAAATTAAAACCTGAAATAGCCCGATTTGGGGACGATGATATTCCGGTTAAACATGAAATTGAATTTGAACTT
>JAFGGF010000318.1 GCA_016930735.1 Prolixibacteraceae bacterium | reverse complement strand
CAATCCGTTTAAATAATTTGACGAGGAACTGGAACATGGTGTCCACAAGAAAGGAATGGCAATTATTGAGTTATTGAAGAACATGGGGGTAAAATCATTGGTATCAAAACAATTTGATTAAAATATACAAATAGTGAACAGCTATTTTATCCAGGTAATTATTTATGTGGAAACACCCAATGAAGTTTCACATTTACTGTTAAAACACATTTAATGGACTGATGAAGAGCTAAATAATGAATCAGCAGAATTTAAGCTGTTCACAATAAAAAAAGGAGTGCAAAAAATAGTAATTACAAACAACAGTATAGTAAACGAAAAACCATTAAATTAAATAGATAATGTTGCTAACAAAAGAAGGTCAAAAATGATTTTACCAAAAAAAATATCAACTCATAATTTTTATGCTTTTTTATGGCATGCCGGATTTCTGGCGTTGGCTAAAAATTTTATCGATGTCGATACGATCATCCCGGCTATGATTATCGAATCCGGTGGGGAAGCGGTACATATTGGAATTATGACAGCCATTATGTTGGGAGGAGCAAGTTTCACCCAACTATTTTTTGCCCCGTATGTCAGTAATAATCATTTAAAGAAAAAATTTCTTCTGATAGGAATCAATTCCCGTATTTTTTCACTTTTTGCACTTGGCTTTGTTCTGTATTATTCCATCACTCATCAATCGGACGGGATATTGGGAATGCTGTTCCTTTTAATTGCCGTATTCTCTGTGAGCGGCGCCTTTACCAACATTAGTTATATTGATGTGTTGGGGAAAAGTATAAATCAAGATAAAAGAAAAACATTCTTTTCAGCCAAACAAATCACCACAGGTAGTGCCATGCTTTTGTCTGCTTTCCTTGCAAAAAAAGTCCTGGACTTTTTGGAGTATCCTGTAAATTTTGCCTTCCTGTTTTTTACCGGGGCTTCATTGCTTTTAATAGCTTCAGGCGGTTTTTGGAAAGTGAAAGAAATCACACCCTCAGTACTTAAAATTTACGGGATAAAAGATTTTGCCCGGAAACTAAAATCGGAAATATCTGAAAATCCGGCGCTGGCATACTTTCTTGGATTTATCAACACACAAGGTATTATTATTTCATTTCTGCCTTTTGTTGTGCTTTATGCCAAAGAAACGATGAATGCCCAAAGACATGACACAGGTTACTTTTTACTTTATAAAATAATTGGGGTTGTAACAGCCAGCCTGCTTGTTTTTTTAGTTGCAAAAAGAATAAAATACAATGTCCTTTTGTATTTGAATGTAGCCCTGTCTTTTTTGCTGGTTTTCTGCACATTTTTGATAAACGACATTTATCTGATCCGGTATATATTTATTTTGGGAGGAGTGGTTTATTCACTTTATGTAATTACCATGAACGGGTTGCTTCTAGAAATTTCAGGGAATGAAAACAGGGCTATTTATACCGGTTTTACGGGAGCGGGTAACATGCTTCCTGCCGTTTTTCCGCTTACCGGAGGCTGGATTATTGCCCATTGGGGATTCGGGGGTTTCTTTTTATTAATCATGTTAATCGTTTCGTCATCGGTTTTCTTTATTCGCAAAATTAATTGTCATAAGTAGGAAACATTCAGCTTAAAAAAATTTATTCAAGGATGAGTGGAATTTCAGACATATTAATTCATGCTGCAGAACTGATAAAATATTCTGCGCACACCGTGGCTTTTACTGGTTCGGGAATATCTGTCGAAAGCGGTATTCACTCTTTCCGGGGGAAAGACGGTTTGTGGAGTAAATACGATCCTGCTTTTCTGGAAATCGACTATTTTCACCGACATCCCGAACTCTCATGGCTACTAATAAAACAACTGTTTTGCGATTATTACGGGAATGTAAAACCCAACACCGCTCATCGGGCATTAGCGCTGCTGGAAAAAACCGGGTTGGTTCAGGCTGTTATTACACAAAATATTGACAACGTGCACCAGGAAGCTGGAAGTAAAACGGTGTATGAAGTTCATGGCAGTTGTAGGTATCTGCTTTGCGAAAAATGTATGAAAAAATACCCGGTTGCATAAATCAATCTCGATAATCTGCCGCCGGCGTGCCCGGCTTGCAGTTCTGTTTTGAAACCCGATTTTGTATTTTTTGGTGAACCGCTTCAGGAGCCTGCCAATACCGGTTCTTTCACCGAGGCAAAAAACGCCAAAGTGTTCATAATTATCGGAACAACAGGAGAAGTGATGCCTTCATCACTTATTCCGCTGGAAGCCAAAAAGAATAAAAGCAAAATAATTGAAATCAATACGGCTCCTTCCGATTTTACATCTGCCGTTACCGATGTTTTTTTGTAAGGCAAAGCAACCGACATTTTGGAGGATTTATTATTTGTCCTCACCGGCATAGTTTTATAATGAAACGAAGTATGAGAACATTTCAAAGACAGCAGGATTTTTATTCCGATTACTATCAGATAGGGGACTCACGCATCGCGATACTCTATGGCATCTGTTTTTACCTTCGGAATTTGTTGATTATAATGGATATCTTGTGCAGTTATACTTTATTTTTTATGAACATTTGTAAACAATAACAATTTAAATATCGTATATTGAAAAGGAAAATAAAAGCAGAAAAATGTATTACAGATCAAATAACATCATGGCATATTTTTCACCTGGCGAGGATGGGAAATTTCTTCTGCAGCATGCATTATATTTTCAGAAAACGCTGGGAATGCGGATATTTATTTGCCATATCAACGAAAACCCCGCAATACTAAAGAGATTGTTCAAACCTAAGAATGAATATAATACCAATAACATTACCCTGCAAAAACTTCGCGAATTTTCGGAAAGCGCCCTGCCTGCCGATGCAAAAACCCATTTTTCTTATCGTGTAAGAGTCGGAAAACCCGTTCATGTATTACTCAGGCAGTCGAATAAAGGAGGATATGAATTTATGATTGTT
>JAFGGF010000317.1 GCA_016930735.1 Prolixibacteraceae bacterium | reverse complement strand
GCATAAATGTAAGGCATCAGTTTGTACTTCATTTCATCGGCAAGGCGGAAAGCATCGTTAAAACTTTCGTTGTATTCCCATGGTTCCTTTGGTGGTGCTCCGTGTGTTCTTGAGTGGGACGTCAGCATACCGAAAGGCAGCCAGCGACGGTAAAGGTCTTCGGGTGTACGGTGGACAAACCCTCCGATATCGTGGCTCCAGAAAGTAAATCCTGACAGTCCGATCGACAGACCTGCATGCAAAGTTGACAACATTGCATTATCGGTGTTGGCAGCATCGCCCCCCCAGTGAAGAGGGTACCTCTGGCTTCCTGCCCAGGTGGAACGTGCCCAGATTATGGTTTCGCCGGTCACTTTTTTGGTGATGTCAGCAACAGCTTTATTATAGCGCAAAGGATAAAGGTTATGTTCGTAAAAACCGGTACGTCCTGATGCGTAAATTCCATTGGCAGGGGCTGCTTCGCCAAAATCAACTTTGATGGCTCCCACTCCCATTTCCAGCAATCCTTTGATTTTATTCTGATACCATTCTACGGTTTTTGGGTTGGAGAAATCCAGAACTGCATCTTCATAAGGCAGATTGCCTTTCCGGTTTTTAACATATAGGCCTTTTTCAATAATTTCAGGGAATAAAGTATTTTTCGGAACAAAGTAAGGCAATTGCCACAGGCAGGTTTTTAAGCCCATGGCATCAAGGTCCGTGATCATTTTTGCAGGGTCGTCAAAACGTGATTCCGAGAATTTGTAATCACAACGCCAGTCGGTTTCAAACCATCCGGTATCAAAATGGATCACATCGCTTGGTATGCGGTTCTGACGGAGCAGGGCTGCCACCCTCCGGCCATCGGCTTCCGAAAAATAAGTAATGCGGCTCATCCACAATCCAAACGACCAGAGTGGCGGCATCTGTGCTTTTCCGGTCAGGTTGGTATATTCATTCAGAATATCTTTGGGTTCTCCAAGGAAAACAAACAGGTCGAGCGATTCGTCACCTATCATCATTGTATTAACAGAATTGTAGTATCTACCTACGTCGCAGGATATCGGGGAAGAGGTGTGCATAAACATTCCGTAACCCTTACTGCTCATAAAGAAAGGTATAGGCTTGTACATGGTTTCATTCTGCACCCCATTGGAATCGTCGGTCCAGAGTACAACTTTCTGCCCTCTTTTGTTAAACTCTTTGAATGATTCGCCAAAACCGAATATTTTTTCTCCGGGTGAAAGAGTAAAAGAAGCGGCGACACTTCTGGAATAATCGGAAGAACGGCGGACAAAACAGAATGGTACAACAGGGGTGTAAGTTTCGTCGTTATCCCTGCGGTGGTATGTTTTTGTTATCAGGGTTCCCAAAGCGTCATAAAATTCTAAATGCCAGGGACGGATTCGGATTACCACCGATTCACCGGTCGGACTGGTGTATTTATGCCCTCCCTCAATTTTGGAATATACCCAGGAATGGTCTTTTGGTGCAAACCCGTTTACAAGCATTAATGATTCTTTGTCTTCCTGCATATCTGGACCGGTATTCATCCTGATCCGGACTGTTTTTGGTGAAACAAATTCAAGTTTGAAAGGAAGATTCGGATTTTCTGCATATTCCACACCCGGAAATTCATTCCCTCCAATGGTATTCATAAATGCAAGCATATTGTTGAATGCCTGGCGTGTCTGGTATACATTCCGCATCCATTTAACGGTTCCCTGCCCGGTTTCAGTATCGAATGAAGTCAGGCTGTCAGCAATAAAATAGGTATTCGAAAAATTTCTGAAATCTTCGCTGACATCCACAGCTTCATTCAACAGTGCCGCCTGGTTAGGGGCGCCTGAAGAAAAAGGCAACTGACTGTAACCTAAAACTGCAATTAATAGAACAGGTATAAAAATTATCTTTTTCATCTTTTATATATTTGATTTGATTTTTCGTAAGGTCGTAAATTTTTTATGCATCGTAAAAAATGCAATAAAAATTTAAGGGAAATGGATTGCAGGAGTACAATTCCGTATCTTTTCATAAAGTTGGTTTTTTGACAGCTTGTTTTAGTTGGTTTCATCTTATAAAAATAATAATATAATTTTTCTTCGGATAAAAGAAATTCAGATTGTGAAAATTAATAATGTATTTGGGCTGAATTCAGTTCTTATCAGTCGGAGCTCAGTATTTCTACATTTCAAAAATGAGGTCGGTCTGTAATTCTTCCGGATTGGCTTTTTTCAGTTCATTTCGCCGGTAAATATAAACCAGCCCGTAATCTTTTGCTTTTTGCCGTTTGTGTTTCGGTGAAAGGTATTGATATTTTAATTCAATTTCATTCCAAAGGTCACGTATCAGATAGTCGGCACTTTCACGCATTTCCGCAACTTTTTCAAGAGCCCTGATTGTATTTGCCTGTAGGGTTTTCTGTGTGTGGTAAGCTTCCTGGAATGCAGAAAAATGAACTTTCACAAGGGCTATGGAAGGGCTGTAAATTGGATTGCCTCCTTTGCTCATACGTTTCTGTTCGCCTTCTATAATATTTGTGCCCCAGTTTGCTATTTCCGACTCAAGGTTTAAGGGCGGGACGTTGTTATCATCGATTCCGAGTCCGTAATATTCCCTGTCTTTTGGCTGTAATTCTTCCCGTGCTATTGCAAGGTTCATTACCTGTATAAAATGTGAGATATATAAACGGGCTTTTCGTACAATTTCGCTGTAGTCTTTGTTTTTTAAAACCTGAAAATCGAGGCTCGATTTATAGTTAATAATAGCATTTTCAAATGCAGTACTGAATGATTGTAATTTTTCAAAAGTTTTTTGGGAAAAGGCAAGTTTTTCAGGATTGGTATTATTTCCCATTTCAAGGGCTTGTTTCATTGCTCTTCTTCGGGCCTGGTCGGTAGTAGGTAATCTACGGTATGGCATAATCTTGTTTTTATGCGAATTTAAGAATCGAAACAAAGAATTATGCCTGTTCGCCCCTAATGTTATTCACAACCCGATGTGAATTAAAAAAATGTTACAAAAGGATTAACAATAGAAAGTAAAAGTAATCACCCCAACTAAAGTGGAGTGATTACTGATTTACTAATTAGTTTATTTACTGCGAATTATAATATCACCCTGGAAGTTTTTAAATGTCATTTCCGGGCCACCGCCATTAATATCACCATACATCCATTCTTCAATTGAAACTTTATAAACTCCTTTTTCAGGATTTTTATCGGTTTTTGGAGAACTTTTTTTCATAGCCATGTCAAAGTCTGTAAATATTTCTCCCATGTTTGATTGCATTTTTACGGAAGCTTTCAGACTGGCAGGAAAGGTAACATCCACATCGCCGTTGAAAGTGGTGAAAGCCATTGGCGTATCAGGAGTAATGCTCAGGAAATTAACTTTTACATCTCCGTTGGTAGTATTAACTACAGCAGAACCTGAAACATCGGTTAAAGTAATCCCTCCGTTAACATGATGGACCTCCAATTCCCCATTTACATTTTCAACCACTATTTTACCATCATTTAAAGCTCCCAGGTTCAAGTTGAAATTTTTTGGCACCTGGATTTCAAGCATTACATTTTTATTGCTTAAATCGGTATGGACTGTAACATGGTTGTCTTCTTCTTCGGCTGTTAATCCAAATGAATTATTTGGTATCCGTTTTAAACCGTTTTTGCTTTGTTCTTCCACTTTCTTTTGTTCAGTAGTAATATTGATTACCACATCTTTAACTGAAGTCCCGACAACTTTGATCGATCCATACATAATATTAACTTCCAGCGTACCTTTTTCACCCGGTTTGGATAAAGGCACCACCAATTCCTGACTGGTCTGAGCAGCCAGCATTCCTGCTGTAAATACAAACAGCATTATAATCCCTGTTCCGATAATTGATCTCATCTTATTCGTTTTTAGATTATTAATAAATAATTTCATTTTTATCTTTTTATATACCTGATTAAAGTCCGGAGTTAAGGATACTTCTGGCCTCACACTCCTTGCTTCCAACTTTCAACTAAATTTTCCTTACATAAACATTGCCGTTAAAGGTTTCAAAGTTGAGTATGACACCGCCCTTGCCAATCCTGACAGCCGTTTTGTTTTCGATCCGGTAACTGGTACCGTTTTTGTTTTTTGTATTGGTTGATTTTAATACCGGAGCCAGCCATTCTGCAACATCAAAATTGGTAAACATATCGCCCTGGAAGCTTTTAAAACGCATGTCGGCTGAAAGGTTGGGGCTGTAATAAACGTTAACGTCTCCGTTTAGTGAATAATACGATGATTTTTCAGAAGGATTTTTGGCATACCTTACTTCCACATCTCCATTGATGGTGTGAATATCAGCCGGGCCTGAAATTCCGGTTACAGTAATTCCACCGTTAACATTTCTGGCTACTACTTCCCCGGAAATATTTTCAACCTCCACTTTTCCGTTGTTTACGGTGGAAACATTAATATTTGCACGAACAGGAACTTTTACCTTAAAATCGTACCGGAATTCAAAATCACACTGGTTCCAGTTGTAGTTCCTTTGTTTTTCCCGATGGCAACCGCAAATTCCATCCAGAAATATATCAACCGTATCTTTCCTGGTTTCAAAAGCCAGATAAACTTTTTTCATGGCTTCTTCAAGCTCTGCTTTTGTGTCTGCATTAAATTCATTTTCAATTGAAAGGACTACCTTGTCTCCTGAATATCCTTCAATCTCAATATCTCCGAAAATGTTTTCGATGATTATAACTGCTTCAGCACTTTGGGGAAATTCAATTTCCTTTTTTATGGTTTCTTCGTGATGTTGGGCATATGCTGCAGTTGAGGCAACAAATACAATGATTATCAATATAAGTTTTTTCATGGCTTTTTTTAAATCAGTTTTTGTATGTTTTCATTGATTTGGGCTTTAACATTTCCATCCAGGTTTTTATTATCAAGCAGTTCTTTCAGTTTATTTACTGAGTTTTTCTCCTGCAACAAAACCATGGCTTTCGAAAGAGTTACCAATACCAGCGGTGAATCCTGAAAAGAAATGGATTCGATTAATCCCTGCCTCACTTCCGGCTGGGTGGCATACCTGAAAAGTGTTTCCAGTGCAGCAAGCCTCACATTGGCATTTTCGTCGTTATTCAGCGTAGTAAACAGTGCGTTTATCACCATTTCATCCGGATTTTTTAACTCATTGGTCAGGTTGACGGCTTTTAGTCGTTGAGTTACCGAAGGCTGTTCAAGCAAAGTCAACATCAGATTTTTCTGCGAGTTCTGTAATTCAGCAACAAGTTGTTTGTTTGCCTGCCTGTTGTTGTTGATCAGCATTCCACCAATGATCCCGATAAGGAAAATGATCACTGCAAAAGCCGGACGTAGTAAAAAGGATCGTAATGAAAATATTTCGGAAAGTTCAGGCCATTTAAATCTGATTCCCCGGCGAACAGAATTTTTAAGTTTATATTCTTCCAGCTTTTCATAAAAGCCGGCTTTCATAGCTTCTGAAGGTTCAGGAACTTCAACCTCATCCAAACGGTGGAATAACTCGCGCATTTCAGCTTTTTCTTTTTCTGAAAACGATTGGTTTTCAATTAATCCGTCAAACTTGTTATGATCCTTCTTTTTATTCATTGTTATTAATTTTGCATCCTTTGCAATATGTCTTTTAAATTCTTCAAAGCCCTGAAAGTCCTTACTTTTACTGCTTCTTCCGAACAATTCAGGATTTCCGCAACTTCCCTGTATTTTAATTCATCCAGCTTACTCATTACAATAACCTCTCTGTCTTTTTCATTCAGTTTTAACAGTGCCCGGTGAATCATACTTTCATTTTCCTTTTGTTCAATAAACCGGAAAGAATCTTCTGTTGTTTCTTCTTTCATTACAGAAATTTCTTTTACTACCAGCTTTTTATTGCGGTTGTAAGTATCCACAAAAATGTTGTGGGCGATACGGAACATCCACACCCTGAAAATTCCTTCTCCGCGGTACTTGTTTTTTGAATGCAGAATTTTTAAGAACACATCGTTTACCAGGTCTTCGCTCATTTCCTGATTTTTGGTCAATTTAAAAAAGTAACCAAAAAGCATTTTATAATAGCGTTCATACAGCGTCCCGATCTGATCGGTATCGCCGGCAGCTATTTTTTGCATGAGCTCATTATCCGTGATCACTGGCCTGATTTTTTCCTCAATTTACAACACAGACTGTTTAGAAAAAAAATGGTTACAATTTTTTTGAATGATTTCTATTTATTTGTCATCCTGAGCCAACAAAAGCATCAATTCAAATTGGATACCATAGTTCCCTGCCAGTCTGCAGACAGGGACAGGTTCAACGCGAAATGAGTTCAAATGTTAGTGAGGGCAGTCATCCTGAGCTTGTCGAAGGATGTAAGTTTATTTCATACTTACGTACCTTATATAAGAAAAAGAACTGGCT
>JAFGGF010000316.1 GCA_016930735.1 Prolixibacteraceae bacterium | reverse complement strand
TCAATTTATCCGGTGATTTCCGGAACAATCCTCCTGAAAAAGAAAGGAAAACAAAAAGAATCTCAAAGACAGGAAGAACTTTATAATTTCGAAAATACATCGGAGTTGGTTGATACCGGAATTTACCGCTACATCAGGCACCCGCTATATTTATCGTTGATTTTGCTGACCTGGGGAATTTTCTTTAAAAACATGGATACAAACCTGTTAATCATTTCAATCCTTTCAACTCTTTTCCTTTATATTACTGCCAGGTTCGATGAAAAAGAATGTTTGGCTTTTTTCGGTGAGGAATACAGTAATTATATGAAAAGAAGCAAAATGTTCATTCCTTTTATTTTTTAATAAAGACTATTAGCCAAGGTAGATTGATTGAAAATAGAGTTACACTTTGTTTCCTATAGTTTAGATCTGATTTTCTACCCTTCCAAGAAGATAATCAAATATAAATAAGGATCTGGATATTTTAAATTTTTGAACACAGATAACACGGATTAAACAGATTTAAATAATTCAGTTCAGCAATTTTCTGTAATATATGTTTAATCAGCGTTCAATATTTTACCTCAATTTTTCGATTTAAAAAATTACATTATGAAGAATGATCTGCAACAATCACCCACTTCCCTTTTTTCTTTTGCCAGATCAGAGAAAAATGGCCACTAACATTTCCACTCTCCCTGGTCAACTCCCATTTGCCAATCAAAAAAACTGTTTTTCGATCAATTTTAAAAATACTGAGAGTTTCAAACTTCAGGGTGCCCATGGTTTTTTTATCGGGATAGCCTTTTTTGTAACTGTCGAGTGTTTCCTGCCAACCATAAGTTGGACCACGTGAACCGACAAACACCAATTGGTCTGATTTCCAGTAACCTTCCATAAACTTTTCGAGGTTCCCTTCATTCCAGGCTTTTTCCTGCATGTCAAAAACTGCCTGAATTTCCTTTTCAATCTTAGGAGGTACTTTTACCTGAGCATTTAAAAACAATCCTCCAAATATGAATAAAATAAAAGCTACGATTTTCATCTAATTTATATTTCTATCTGACAGTTAAATTTAAAAATATATATATTTAGGTGATCATTGGAAAACTGAAAATTAAATAATCTTTTTATGACTGACGGATTTAAAACTGAATTTGCCCCGGCAAAAAGAGCTCCATATGCAATTATTAAAAAACAGACTGAAATTTTTCTGGATAATAAAATAATCCGGGAAATGGCAAACTCAATCCCAAACCTTCTGTTAATACTGAATAAAGAGAGGCAAATTGTATTTGCCAATCAAAACTTTATTTCCTTATTGAACCTTTCTGAAATAACAGATATTATCGGGAAACGCCCCGGAGAGGCTGTAAACTGTATTCATTCCAAAGGAGAAGGAGGATGCGGAACCACTCAGTTTTGCAGTAAATGCGGTGCAGTTAATGCAATCCTTGAGTCTCAGAATAACGTTCAATCAATTAAAGAATGCCGTATAACAACGGTTGACCAGGATGCTCTTGACTTTTTAGTTGTTGCAACACCATACTATGTTGAAGAGGAGTTTTTTACTATTTTCACTTTATCAGACATCAGCAATGAAAAAAGGAGGCAAACACTTGAACGTGTATTTTTCCACGATGTTTTAAACACAGCCGGAGGAATTTCAGGGCTTTCCTCAGTAATTTCAATGATCGAAGATCCGGATGAACAAAAAAAGATACTGGAAATTATCCATTCTTCCTCAGAGACATTAATCGACGAAATAAAATCGCAGCGCCAGCTTTCTACTGCCGAACGGGGCGAACTTGAACTGGAATGCTCAGAAGTGACTTCTAGTAATATATTAAAAGAATTATCAGGAATTTATTCCAGGCATTCTGTTATTGAAAACCGTAAAATTATCATCAAAGATTCAACTGAAGAAATTGTTTTTCACACTGATAGAGTTTTATTGAAAAGGGTAATTGGCAACATGATAAAAAATGCACTGGAAGCTTCAGAAAAGGATGGAACCGTGACAGTAGGTGCAAAAAGAGAAAATAATAGTATCATCTTTTCTGTTCACAATTCAACTTTTATTCCAAGGGACGTTCAATTGCAGCTTTTTAAACGATCTTTCTCAACAAAAGGATCAGGTCGTGGAATCGGGACTTATAGTATAAAACTATTTGGTGAAAAATTCCTGAAAGGGAAAGTCTGGTTTGAAAGTACAGAGATAGATGGTACAACTTTTTATATAGAAATATCCTGTGAATGTAAAACAGGCATTAATAAAAATTAAATCAGGAACTTATTCTTTAACGCATTTTCTATTTTAAAACATTAAAAATCCTATCTGTTTTTTAAAATAAACTGTAATAAATAAGTTGATTTCGAAACTCATATAACATCTCATTTCTGCGCTGTTGATTGTGAGCGAAAAAAAATCATGTAAAACTATAACCTAAAATTATGAAATTTCGCAGGTATCTGACTATTGCCTTCCTTTCGGCATCGTTAATTGGACTTGAACTTGTCTGGACACGTATTTTTTCAGCCGAATTTTATTACACATTTTCCTTCCTGATCCTTTCGCTGGCAATTATGGGATTAGGGTTAGGGAGCCTTTTTGTTCGCATATTCAAACAGTTAAGCAACATCCGGTTTATAAGCAGCTATATTGCAATGGCAGCAATATTTGCACTCGCAAGCCCTGTAATAATTTTTAAACTGAACCTTAATTTTGCCACCTTATTTACGGAATTTAATACAGTTTTAAAATTCCTTGCTTCCATTATTCTGCTAAGTTCATCTTTCTTTTTTGGTGGAATGTCGCTGGCTTTACTTTTAAAAGTTAATGCCGAAGATATTCCTAAACTTTATATGGCCGACCTGATTGGTGCCGGCCTTTGTGTGGCTGTTACTATTATCCTTATGAATGTTGCGGGAACACAGTCTGCCACATTTCTGATTTCTGTGCCGCTTATTATAGCAGCTGTTTTAGCTCCGGGGAAAAAATTCCTATCTATACTACCCTTATTACTTTTCGTTTTTTTGATAGGCAAATCAGATTCTTTGCTGCGGTCAGATAAACCTGAAAGGGCACCCGTAATTTATGAGCACTGGGATGCCATGGCAAAAATCAAATTATATGAATATGCTCCAACCTACCGTGGATTAAACATTGATAATCTGGCTAATTCTCCGGTGATAGGATTCGACGGAAATTTTAATAATCCCGATTGGCAGGGATATGATATTGATGTAAAAAACCTGATCGAACGGTTTGACAGCTGTACCTTCTTATCGTTAGGTGCCGGTGGGGGTATGGATGTATTGCAGGCTCTGGTTTACGGTGCAACAGAAGTCCACGCTGTTGAAGTAAATCCGCAAATCAATAAAATGCTTACAAAAGGTGATCCATTGGGGTACATTATCCCCGACAGCATTGAAAACAAAAAGGATTTTAAAATTATTACCTGTAATGATTTTAGCGGAAACCTTTACAATGATCCTCGCGTGAAAGTGGTTTCGGAAGATGCACGTTCCTATATCCGCAGATTTAAAAATAAATTTGATGTGATTTATTCTTTAAGTTCAAATACCTGGGCAGCATTGGGTTCCGGATCGTTTGCCTTTGCCGAAAATTACATATTTACCAAAGAAGCATTTATGGATTACTGGAATGCCCTTTCGGATAATGGCTTCCTCTCAATGGAACACCAGATGTACATGCCACGGCTGGTTAGCTCTTTAACAGAGGCATTAAAAGAGCTGAAGGTTGAAAATCCGGAAAAACATTTTGTGGTTTACAATATTCCCGGTTTAAGGAGGAACCTGTTGTTATTATCGAAACAACCTGTTACACCTGAATTAATCGAAAATGCTTACGGATTACTGGCGAACGGGCAACGTAATGCCAAAGAACCACTCTTCCCAAAACCGGATACTGCCCAAAACAACCTGATTAATAATATTGTGGTGAATGGCTGGAAAGCTGAACTTGATTCAGCTGCCATTAATATAACACCTTCAACCGACAACCGGCCTTTTGTTGCCCAATTGGGAAAATGGGAAAACTTCAGTTTCAGTCAGTTAAAACAAATCTCGGTTCTCAGCGACTTTCAGGGCTTTCCACTAACCAAATCATTACTGATTGGGATACTATTGATTATTATTGTTCTTGTTGTCCCTCTGCTTTTCCTGCCTTATGCTGTAAGTAAAGAGAAACTTCGAATCAAACCATGGCTCTATTTTTTCCTTCTGGGAATGGCTTATATGATAATTGAAGTAGTGTTGATGCAAAAATTTTCTCTTTTTATCGGGGCTTCATTTTACAGTATTTCAACCGTATTGTTAACCATGTTGGTTGCATCAGGTGTTGGCAGCAGGTATGCTGAAAAATTCAAACCAGTCTGTATCTTCGGAAGGATTATAGTAATCCTGATATTAATAATGCTTTTATTCAATCCAATCGTCGGTTTATTTGAAGGATTTTCGATATTCTGGAGGTCAGTTATTACAGCTATTATCATTTCCCCGCTCGGATTTTTTATGGGAATGCCTTTTCCAAGAGGTGGATTACGAATTAAAGAACTTATCGACTGGGGTTTTGCTGTAAACGGGATTGCATCGGTATTGGGATCAACAGCTATTATGCTTGTGGTTTTTGCCTGGGGCTTTAATGCTGCACTGATAATTGGAGCTATTTTATATCTCCTCGCATTTTTACTTTTCAGGAAGGAAAAAGGCTGGGCTTAGATTATTTTCAGCATAAATAGTGCGTCCTCAGCGGTAAAAACAACAAATAACCGCAGAGGACACAGAGATTTTCACAGAGACATCGGAGATAATTATTTTAATTCAAACCGGGCAAGTATAGAATATTCCAGATTGATTTTTTCAAATTCGATATCAGGAGGTGCCGATTCATTTGATAAAGTTGATACACCACGAATTACAATATTTGAAACTTTTTCCATCATTCTTGGATAAACATTGTTATTTAATTCCTGAATATAAATAGCTTTTCCAACCTCCTGATCGATTGCTTCAGCTAATGAACCGGCTTTATATTTTGCGGCAACCATTGCCTTTATTTTCACTTCCTTTTTAAAATCTTCAATTTTTGAGTGATCCACTTTTTCAATTGAAATATTGGAGATACCAATACTTTCCAGTTCCTTAAAAACTTTTCCGGTTGTTGCCCCGTCGTGGGTAATTAACTGATATTGTTTGCTGGTAAAAATTTTATTGTCACGTAACCAATAATTCTTAAAATTGCTTGCAAAATCACTGATCGATAAATCTTTGGAAACATCAATCCCGATTTTTTCAAGCTTTTTAATCATTTCCTTTTCAAGTTCTTCCAGGTTTTCTTTGCCTTTGCTGTCTTTTTCGTTTAAAAATATATTCAGGTAGATTTCATCAGGGATTACTTCCATTTCTGCCTGGCCGGTAACTTCAATATAATTTAAATCGATAAAATTTTTGTTTCCTGTTTGTGCACTCAACAGAAACGGGAAAAACATCAGAATAAAATAAAAAATTGTTTTCATGGTATTCAGTTTTAATCGAAAGTAAAGATACGTATTTGAAATAAATGGTTGCTTACCGATAAAAACAAAAAAGCTCCATCCTGAAAGATGAAGCCTTTAATATTTTTAATAACTCTGTGGTCTTTGCGGTTTCTTAGTTTTCTCTGCGGTTAAAAAAATAAACCACTGAGAGCGCAGAGTTTTACACAGAGGAAACCTTTTGTCTCTGGTCTAAAAACAAGTGAAGGCATCACTTTTAGTGACACCCTCAAAACATTCAAATATTTTTCTTCTTAAACTTCTGCAACAGTTTCCACAATTTCCTGTCCTTTTTCAATGGCGGCAAGGTTTAACGGGATTAGTTTATGGTACCGTTCGGGAAGAGATTTTTGCAATCCTTTTTCCACATTATCAAGCGAAAGGATCGGTTTTACCTTGAGGTAACTTCCCACAACAATCATGTTAAACACCTTCGGGTTTCCCATTTCCACAGCAGTGCGTGTTCCATCCACCTTGTAAATATTAATATCGGTACGTGTTGGTGGATGAACAATCCCGTTTGGGTCGTATAGCAAGGTTCCACCCGGTTTTACTGTTTTTTCAAACTTATCCATCGACTGCTGATTCAGGATAATGGCAGTATCGTATTCCTGAATTACCGGCGAACTGATACGTGTATCACTCACAATAACTGTAACATTTGCTGTTCCTCCGCGCATTTCAGGCCCGTACGACGGAAACCATGTAACTTCCTTATTCTCCATGATTCCTGAATAGGCAATAATTTTACCCATCGAGAGGACTCCCTGCCCTCCAAATCCGGCTATAATAATTTCTTCTGTCATAGTTTCCGATTTTAGTTATTTGAAATTGGTTCACCTTTTATGCTGTCTTTCATATCGCCAAGTGGATAATACGGGAACATGTTTTCTTCCATCCATTTGTTGGCAGC
>JAFGGF010000315.1 GCA_016930735.1 Prolixibacteraceae bacterium | reverse complement strand
CCTTCTTTTGTGGTGATTCCGTATTCCTGTGAATTTCTGAATCCGAACCGATGGTAATAATCAGGATTCCCGAATAAAATCATCCCTTTAAAACCCAGTTTTTTTGCTTCGGAAATGGAATGTTCCAAAAGTTTCGACCCAATCCGTTTATTTTGAAATGAGGGCAAAACAGAAACCGGCCCGATACAAAGAACTTCATGTTCCATGTTGTTTTCATCTGTAACCTTCGCCTTTGTTGAAAGTATATGGCCGGTAATTTCTTCGCCCAGAACCGCCACAATATCCAACTCTTCCAAATAGCTGCGGCTTTTCCTAAGCTGATGTAATACAAGATGTTCATCGCATCCGGGTTTGTATAAATTCCAGAATGCTTCACGGGTAATATTTTCGGTTTGGAAAAACTCATTTCTATTTATTTTTCTGATCTGTAGTTCCATAATTTTAATTTTTATTCTCTCCAATGTTCAGGTTTATTTAATTCATTGGCACATTGTATATGGCCGTTATAAATATTCCGGGCATCCGGTACCAACGACTGCATCATCCATGCATTGGCAAATTTTTGAGGAATGGGGTATGGTGCTGAAAATCCAAGCCTTTTAGCATCGGGGATAAAACCGAAGCGTGGGTAATAATCCATATGCCCCAGGACAAAAACCAGTTTTGTCCCTGTTTCTTTTAAAATTTCCAGCCCTCTTTTTATTAGAAGGCCACCAATCCCCTTTTTTTGAAATTCAGGGATAACTGCCAGTGGAGCAAGTATATGAATCATTGGCTGATCCCTGCCATCCAGGTATGCCCGTGTGAATAAAACATGCCCGACTGCCTTTCCTTTGTAAAAAGCCAGCAGCGATAAAATAGGTTCTGCACTTCTGTCTTTTAGCAGGCCGGCAACTAGCAAAGCTTCTTTTTTATAGCCAAAAGCCTGTTCTTCAACCTTCAAAATGTCATTTAAATCACTTTTTTCTGCTTTTCTGATTAAAATATTATTGATTGTCATTGTATTAAATTTTAAAATTAAGCACATCCAGTGCCTTCAATTGATGATTAATTTAAAAAGATAAACCATCGGATATTTAAAAAGGAAAATAAGTATTGATTATTTCATAAGAAGTTAAATCAATACGACTGTAAGATTCGACAGGTAATAAACTTATTTACCTGTCTTTTATGCCGAAATCAAACAGCAAACGGAAGTATATTTTGATGTTTTTGTCATGCACTGCGAATGTAGTGGTTTTATTTGAAAGTCAGAAATGAAACTATAAAATTACAGGAAGGTCATGGTTTTTATTTAACAATAGATTTATAATCCGTTTACATGCCTGAATAAATATTTATTTTAGCCTTTTTACTACTGTTGTTTTAAAATTATAATATTCAATTTCGTACTTTTTTAAAGCAAATTTACTATCAAGGTATTTTTCAATAAAAGGTACATCAGGAGCATAATGAAAACATCCGCTAACCTTTAAAGAATGTAAAATTTCCATATAGGTTTTTCCATATTCCATATAGTTTCCATCTGCCCTTAAATTATGATGATTAAAATGATTCGAAAAACCAAGGTTACTTACTACTGTCCCCCATTTTTTATTTCCATATTCATATTTCAGCCAATCGGTAGTAGTCAGGTAGGGTGTATCAAAACTATGGCGGTCGATTCCAAAAGCTTCAAATCCCATGTTTCTTAAATACTTTACCAGATTTGCCTGGCTTCCGCAACCAATATCCAGAACAGGTTGTTTTAAGTTTTGAAGTTCAATATTCAGGATTTTAATTTGCAGTTCAGGTTTGTATTCGGAACAGGCAACCGGTTCTATTTTTTCACCTGAATCTTCATAAATTTTTTCAGCAAAAGGATTGTTATTTTTCAACCAGTTTTTAAGTTTTTGATAATGATTTTCTGAAATAGTTTCTAATGGTTCTATGCCAACTCTTAAATTTTTAATTAAATCAGCATAAATATTTTTTAAATCTTTTTTGGAATCTGAATTAAATGAATAATATTGATTTACCCTGTAAAACTCTGATATGGCTTTATCTGCTGCATATTCAATCAGAATATTTTCCGAATGATCATCTAAACCCTTAATATCTGATATCGCTGTTACTGTTTCATTTATAAATTGAAATAATTCAGGATTGTCAGTAAAAATATTTTTGTTATGGTTTGAGCTTATTTGTTTATCAATACAATCCTTCAGTCTCTCCATGTCCGACTATATTTCTTGTGGAAGGAATTCAATATTTGTTATTTATCCCTGTCTTTAACAATCACATCGTGGGCTCCTCCTTCAATAATACTTGTTGACGAAACAAGGGTGATTTTAGCTTCCGATTGTAATTCATTTATAGTTGAAACCCCACAACTGCACATGGTAGATTTGATTTTTCCAAGGGTTTGTTCAAGGTTGTCTTTTAATTTGCCGGCATAAGGCACATAACTGTCAACACCTTCTTCGAATTTTAGGTTGCTGTTTCCTCCCATATCGTACCTCTGCCAGTTTCTGGCTCTGTTTGAACCTTCGCCCCAGTATTCTTTTACGTAATTTCCATTGACAAACATTTTTCGTGTCGGGCTTTCATCGAAGCGTGCAAAGTACCTTCCCATCATTAAAAAGTCTGCTCCCATGGCCAGCGCCAGTATCATATGATAATCCTGCACAATACCACCATCGGAACATATTGGGATGTACTCGCCTGTTTTTTTGAAATACTCATTTCTTGCCTGTGCAACATCAATCAGTGCCGTAGCCTGGCCTCTGCCAATTCCTTTTTGTTCGCGTGTGATACAAATGGAACCACCGCCAACTCCCACTTTAATAAAATCGGCACCTGCCTCAGCAAGGTAAAGGAATCCGTCTTTATCAACCACATTGCCGGCTCCCACCAAAACTTCATTTCCGTATTTTTTCCTGATATACTGAATGGTTTCCTTTTGCCATTCTGAAAAACCATCAGAAGAATCGATACATAAAACATCGACACCGGCATCGACCAGAGCGGGAACTCTTTCTTCATAATCCCTGGTATTGATTCCGGCACCAACGATCAGTTGTTTATTGGAATCCGATAATTCATTCGGATTTTTAATGTGATTATCGTAGTCTTTGCGAAAAACAAAATATTTCAGGTTCTGGTTTTCATCAATAATTGGCAGGGAATTTAATTTGTGTTCCCAAATGACATCGTTGGCCTCGCTAAGTGATATCCCATCTCTGGCAGTAAACAGGTTTTCAAACGAGGTCATGAAGTCTTTCACTTTTTTATCTTCACTGTCCCTGCTTAGCCTGTAATCGCGGCTGGCAACAATTCCCAACAGTTTGCCCGATGATGTTCCGTCATGGGTAACCCCAACAGTTGAAAAACCTGTTTTTTCTTTTAAAGCAATGATATCTTTTAAGGTATGTTCCGGTGTGATGTTGGCCCTGCTTTCAACAAATCCGGCTTTGTGTTTTTTGACTTCCGTAACCATTCTTGCCTGGTCCTCGATAGGCTGTGAACCAAAAATAAACGAAAGCCCACCTTCTTTTGCCAGGGCTATGGCCAATCCGCTGTCTGAAACTGATTGCATAATGGCTGAAGTAAAAGGGATATTCAAAGAAATTTTGGGTGATTCTCCTTTTTTGAACTTAACCAATGGTGTTTTTAAATCCACATTATCGGGTGTATTCAGTCTGGATGTTAATCCCGGAATAATCAGATATTCATTGAAAGTCCTCGAAACTTCATTCATTATCTTTGCCATACCTTTTTACATTAAAAGTTTGGCAAAATTAGGATTTAAAATTGAATCTGTTTTTATTTTTTCCAGACTAATTAGGGAAGCTTATCTAAAAATATGTCTAAAAAATCGAAATTATAGGTTTGAATATTCACTCTAAACGCTACTAAAAATAATCCAGATTTTCCAAATGTATTTCTTCGGGAGAAGGATTAAAAAAATCATTAATCGACAATCAATAATCAATCTTTTCAATCAAATCGTAATGGGATGATTCCATATCCCATCGTTTTAACACTTTTTGCGCTGCGTCGGGTACATAACATTTTTTATAATCTTCACCCTGAAAATCGATAACATTTTGGATTGAGTCAAAGGTCATAATTGTAATAAATTCGACCTCGTCTTCCAGCTCCCTTCGGAATAATTCTATGCTTTTATACCCGGATATATTTTTTGCTTTAATTCCGGGAAATATTTCTTTGTGAAGCAGTTGCTGATATTTATCTGCATTTTCTTTAGTAGTCCAACCGTGCCACAACCTTTTTACTGACATTTTTATCCTTTCAGTTTTATATAGATTAAATTTTTAACGTTAGTCTCAACCTCAGCATTCTTCTTAATCTTAATTCCACCCCATCACTTCTTTATAAAAGGGGACAAGCCGGTTTGCCATTTCCTGCTGGTCGTTTTTATCGGGATGGTAGTCGCAGCCATGCGGAGTTAATCCCCCGAAGAAATAAAGTGCAATCGACTTTTTATCCGGATCAGATTCTTCAAAATGATTTTTAACTGCTGTTACACAACGCTCAAACATTGTAGCTTTTTCACCATCAACCATGGGGCTGGTTAAAAGGCAAACCTGTGTTTTTGGATAATGTGAATAAATGGTTTCCACAAAATTGATATAGCTGTTAACATATTGCGCCGAATCAAAGGGCAATCGTTCGTTTCTTCCATCTCCGTCGGAAAAATCATTGGTACCAAGGCAGATGCTTACCAGGTCGGGAGTGTAAGCTGTAAAATCCCATTTTTTTGAAACGTCGGTGTTGAGGTACATATTTTCATAAACATCGGGCATAACCGGGCCGGGGCTGTTCCAGTTGCGGTAAATCCCAATCCCTGAAACCGAGCTCAGCATAAACTGTGCATTCAGTTTTATTGCCGACTGCGGTCCGTATGCCAGGAAAGCATTGTGCTGGTCGTACCATTGGCCGGTATGGCAGGGTATTTCTTCCCAGTCAACTCCCATCCCGCAAGTGATGGAATTCCCGATAAATTCAATTTTTCTTTCGTGTAAAACAGGGAGCTTGTCAATCCCTTTTGCCTGAACACCCCCAAAAGCTATTGTGCCGTTTGACGCTTCGGTAGCCTTAAAAATCTTCAGGTTATGAACTTCCAAAGCTGATTCCGGAACAAATGAATAGGACTTCAAGGTATCGGCAACTATTTTTACCCGCCCGAGGTATTTACCATCCAGTTCAACTGATATAAAATTATACAGGTGCGGAGGATTCATATTTTTCAGCAGAACATTACAGGAATCGCCTGCAAAATTTATTTCGACATAACAGGCTGAGCCAATTAAAACAGGTTCAGCCGGATTGGTCAGGTCGACTCTTCCCTGGTAACGGATCAGTTCATTGTCGGGATTGAAAACCTGAAATTCCTTAGAACAGGAAATCAATACGATCAGCAGGCTAAAAAGGAGCGAAATTCTGAAAGTCTTCATTTTAAAAGTTTTTGGTACAGGCTTTAAAATTAATAAATACAACGGTCTGTTTGAAGATTATATTAAAATTAACGATATAATTTTCAGTTGCGAAGTCACAAAAGCACAAAGAATTTCTAAAACAATTTTATTTTAGCAATGTTAATTCAGAGGTATATGAAAGAATTCTGGGATCAGCGATACAATACTGAAGAATATGTTTACGGGAAGGAACCGAATGAATTTTTCCGTGAAAACATTGTCCGGTTAAAACCGGGTAAACTCTTTTTGCCGGGGGAAGGGGAGGGCAGGAACGCAGTTTTTGCCGCTACACTTGGCTGGGAAGTCACTGCCTACGATTACAGCACTCAAGGTAAAAAGAAAGCTGAAAACCTGGCAAAACAAAATCATGTAAAAATCGATTACCGGATTGCCACACATGAGGAGTTTGAAGCTGATAGGGGATCGTTTGACTGTATTGCCCTGATTTATGCACATCCTGAACCGGGTCAGCGGACAAAAGTTCACAGGAAACTGGCTGGTTTATTAAAACCGGGAGGAATTCTTATTTTCGAAGGATTTTCAAAAGAACAGATTTATAATAATACCGGTGGCCCTCGTAATGTTGATATGCTTTTTTCGGAAGAAGATTTAAAAAATGACTTTATCGGTTTTATCGAGCTTGAAATTATTAAAACAGAAATTGATCTCAGAGAAGGTGGATTCCATCAGGGAGTTGCTTCCGTGATCAGGGTTACTGGCATAAAATGAATCCGGATAAATCCTTATTGGTTATAAAGGGTTGAGCGGTTTGATCATAAAGATAAAATTATTTTATCTATTAAAACTGATTTTCAAAAGCAGACCCCTTTCTGTCCGTTGGACATCCCAGCCTGACTGTCTGGCAGGTTCCCCCCATTGGGGGAAGACCGAGATGGGGGTCTATTATAAATGACTGATTATTGATTTTTTATAACTAAAACCTAGCAACGGGTTGGTTATAAATACTTTTTAGTTCATTTTCTGTTTCCCGCGCATGGTCAAAACCCATCAT
>JAFGGF010000314.1 GCA_016930735.1 Prolixibacteraceae bacterium | reverse complement strand
CTCCAGCCATGAGTTTGCATCAGTAAATCGAGTTTTTCCGCTGAAGTTATCCCGGGGCTGCCTTCAAAATAACTTTCCGGGGATTCAATATATCCGTTCAGTTCGGAACCAAGTAACAGATATGACCTTATTGTTTGCGGAACGCCAAGAGCATTCAGGCTGTTTTCATTTACCACTGCCATCGATAAACGGCATTTTTCACCAAATAATAAATCGTCGTTGCCCATAATTAGGGCACTTACTTTTTGCCGGGTTGAAAACGATGAATCGGAAAGGGAAATGACAGGCTCAACCAATTCGTAATTATCTGAAAATATAAGCCGTTCCGACAATGGCATCAGGTTTTCATTGAGCAATACCAGCCGGTTTATACCCCCTCCGGGCAGTGATTTCAGGATTTTTACTTCTGTTATATCTTGTACGGACACTACTTCTTCGGTAAAGATTACCTCGCCATGGTTCATGCATGCAAGGATGTAGGGTTTATTCAGGAATTCCGGAGAATTAGTATAAATACCAACCCGGATAAAATCTTGTCGAATATTTTCTATATTCTGTATTTTTATCCCTGCTGTTTTAATTTCACCCAGGTCAAAATATTTCCCCGGTATAACATCCAGCACTGCCTTGTATTTTTCCCCCGGAATCGGGTAAAAGTTGAATTTACCCATCCCTTGGTATTCGGTTTGGAATCCTGCAACATTTTCGCCTTTTTCGTCAACAACATAACCACTTGTATTTACTTCTACGCCTCCTTTACCGGTTATTTTAAATGCAACAATATTCATTGTATTTTCAAGCAGGAAGCCCCCTTCGGGCATAAAATGCGCCTCAATATTTTCCAGTATCTCACTTTCCGAAGCTGTTTCCGGCACTGCCGAACTTCTCACCCTGTCGATTGATAGCGGTTTGTAAAAAAACGATTCATCGCCAAAGTTCCGAAGGTAATTGGTATAAGCCCTGAGTACATACTTCCCGGTTTGGATGCTGTCGGTTAATAAGATGCCTCCTGAAGAGGACCCGTCGGCAAGGCGGTATAATCCTGACCGGGCAATGTTGCCGGTTGTGTCAATCAAATCAACAATCAGGTTTTGGTCGCCTACGACAGGCACTTGGTTTTGCCCGTCAAGCAGGTAGGCACTGAACCAGATGGTTTCACCGAGGAAATAAATATCCCTGTCGGTGTGGATGTAAAGTTTCTGATATTCCGGGGTCTCTTTTTCTGTAAAGTAAGGGTCGCTTTGCTGCGCCCTCAGGCTTTGAAAAGCCAGGGCAATTAATAAAATGAAGGTTAGTTGTTGTGGTTTCATGGTTATTGTATGGTTGGATTATTCTTTGGTTTATAAAAAGTATTCACTTCAAACCCGGATTCGCCCAGAATTCTTTTCCCGGATTCAGAAATGCCTTCCACAAAAATTTTATACCGTGCAAGGTTGTCGCAGGTGAAAAAAGAAGTTTCAGCAGTTCCTCCTTTCAGGATAATTTCAGGGTTCCAGTAAAGCGTTGTCCTGTGATCAGGTTTTTCTGAACCGATGTTTTCAGGAGTATATTCAGGCGAGTAGAATTCGCGGGTTTGGGAAAATCCATTTATCCGTTGGGTCAGTAATCCTTTAATGTCAAACTCCCTAAAATTTTCAAAGCCTTTTTTGAAATAAATACAAATTACCCCCCCGCACCCCTTGTACCATATACTGCTGTACCGGTTGGATTATGGCGTTTAATAATATCAATCCTGTCGATTGTTGATAATGAAAATCGTTTTAAAAATTCTTTTAATTCTGCCTGGTCAGGTTTTCCACTTCCTAATTCAAATGGAATACCATCGACAATTATTAAAGGTTGTGGCGTAAATTTTAAAGACATTGGAGACTGCCCCCCTAAAAAAGTCGGAGCTTTTAAGTTGATATATTCATAAACATCCCCATACATAAAATCCCCTTCTTCAACCTTTATGGCAATATCCGGTTCTGAATAAATCTGGCTGAATTTTATTTCCGGCTTTTGGGGCTGGAAACCTGGCACTTCCACTTCTTTAATCATAATAGCACCTTCTTCCGGTATAAAATCCATGGCAGCCAGCCGTGCATAATAATCCTGACGGTACAGGTCAATGGGAATCCCTGTTCCTGAATAATAAGCGGCAAAGTTATTTTTATGGAATTCCAATGGTGCAATTTCAATAGGATCAAGGAAAATCTCAGTATTTTGCTTGTCTTTTCTATTTTTGGCCTGAACTGCTACCGAGGTAGTATCTGTAACATATAGGTGTTCAAAAATGAACTGCCCGTTTTCATTTGTTACTGTTGAAAAAGTGTTCAGTCTTTTTGTATAAAAATAAAGTATCACTTCTCCGTTTTCAACCCGTTTATTTCGCCATAAGTATTTTACATAGCCGCTTACATCTACGCCGGCAATAATTTCAAAATCCTGATTACCGGTATCCATAGCTGCTATTTTATCCCACCTGTAATTGCTCCAGCCATTTGTTTGCATCAATAAATCCAGCTTTTCATCTGAAGTAATTTCCAGGCTACCTTCAAAATTAATTTCAGGCGATTCTATATAGCCGTTCAATTCGGAATTCAGCAATAACCATGAACGGATGGTTTGTGACAAACCAAAGGCATTCAGGCTGTTTTCATTTACCACTGCTATTGATAAACGGCATTTTTCACCGTGTAGCAAATTATTAAAATCTGAGATTTGCAATTTTACATGGCTACGTGTTGAAAACGATGAATCGGATAAGGAAATAACCGGTTCAACCAATATGTAATTATCTGAAAATATAAGCCGCTCTGACAATGGCACCAGGTTTTCGCTGAGCAATACCAGCCGGTTTATACCTCCACCCAAATTTAATTCAGGAATTTTTATTATTTCCTCTTTTTGTGCAGGTTGGACATCCTGAGTGAAAATAACTTCCCCGCGGTTCATCACAGCGAGGATATATAGTTTGTTAAAAAACTCAGCCGAGTTTGAGCAAATCCCAAGCTGGATAAAACCGTTTCCGCTTTCGACATTCTGTATTTTTATCCCTGATGCCCTGACTTCACCTAAATAAAAATATTGATCAGGGTAGCCATCTAATATGGCCTTATATAATTTCCCTGAAACAGGGTTCAAATAAAATTTTCCCATACCATTATATGAGGTTTCAAACTTGGTAATTTCTTCTCCCTTTTCATCAACCACAATTCCACTTGCATTTTTACCTAACCCATCTTTTCCTGTAATTTTAAAAGCAACTACATTCATTGTGTTTCCTAAAAGGAAACCCCCTTCGGGCATAAAAAAAGCTTCAATTTTTATGTCTGAACTGTCCTTTTCAACACCTCTTGTTTCAAGTTCGATAGAGCTTCTGGTTTTATCAATTGAAATAGTTTTATAGAAAAACGATTCTTCCCCAAAATTCCTTATGTAGCTAGTATATGCCCTCAAAATATATTTGCCCGTTGGTAGGTTTTCAGGTATTAATATTCCGTTGGAGGAAAATCCATCGGAAATATAGTATAATTTAAATATATCAACATACCCACTTGTGTCAATCAGGTCAACATAAAGATTTTGGTCTCCAATAACCGGAGTATGATTTTGCCCATCCAATAAATATGCACTGAACCAAATGGTTTCGCCGAGGAAATAAAATTCACGGTCGGTGTGGATGTAAAGTTTCTGAAAAGGGACGGCTTGTTCGTTTTTAAAATAATTATCAATATTCTGGGCAAATGCGGAACTTACTGTAAAAATAATCAGATACAGGAGGAATAACTTTTTAATCATGGTTTCTGGTCTTTGAGCCAGTAAGTTACAAAAATCATTCCTTATTTCACATAACTTTTACTTTTTGTTTTATAATAGCAAAAACAAAAAATCCGGACTTACAGAAAAGCCGGATTCAATATTTCACCCCTTTGTCAGTCATTCGACTGACATCTCCCCTTAAATGCAGGGGAGAAAATTTGGAATCTCCGAGACTTTGCCTTGGAGAATTTTATTTGATTAGATTATTTACAATGTTTTAGCTACCTCAACTTCCTTGAAGGCTTCAATATTATCACCTACTTTTATATCGTTGAAGTTTTCGACATTCAGACCGCATTCATACCCGTTTTTCACTTCTTTTACATCTTCCTTGAAACGTTTTAGCGAGCCGAGTTCGCCGGTATAAATAACAATACCATCGCGAATCACCCTTACCTTTGAAGCCCGGGCAATTTTCCCATCGCGGACAATACAGCCTGCTACCGAACCAACTTTGGTAATTTTAAACACTTCAAGTACTTCGGCAGTCCCTGAAATTTCTTCCTTGATTTCGGGCGAAAGCATACCTTCCATCGCTGCCTTAATTTCGTTGATCGCATCATAAATGATGGAGTATAAACGAATGTCAATCTGTTCGCGCTCGGCAACTTTCCTTGCATTCAGGGTTGGCCTTACCTGGAAACCGATCACAATAGCCTCGGATGCGGTTGCAAGCATAATATCTGATTCAGAAATTGCCCCAACCGATTTATGGATTACATTAACCTGAATTTCTTCTGTCGATAATTTAATCAACGAATCAGACAATGCTTCAATTGATCCGTCCACATCGCCTTTTACAATCAGGTTCAGTTCCTGGAAGTTGCCAATTGCAATACGGCGGCCGATCTCGTCAAGAGTAATATGTTTCTGTGTACGCAGCCCTTGTTCGCGCGCCAGTTGTTCACGTTTGTTTGCAATATTTCTGGCCTCACGTTCGGTTTCCATTACATTAAATTTATCACCTGCCTGAGGTGCACCGTCCAATCCAAGAATGATAACAGGTTCGGCGGGACCAACTTCATCAATCCGTTGGTTTCGTTCGTTAAACATGGCTTTCACATGCCCGTAAAACTGGCCAGCAATAACAATATCGCCCTGCCTCATAGTCCCGTTTTCAACAAGAAGTGTTGCGGTATAACCCCGTCCTTTATCCAGTGTCGATTCAATAACTGTCCCGTTAGCGCGTTTTTCCGGATTTGCTTTCAAATCAAGCATTTCGGCTTCGAGTAAAACTTTTTCCAGCAATTCTTCCACATTTGTCCCTGCTTTTGCAGAAATATCCTGCGACTGGTATTTACCGCCCCACTCTTCAACAAGGAAGTTCATATTGGCCAGCCCTTCCTTAATTTTTTCAGGATTTGCCCCCGGTTTGTCAATTTTATTAATTGCAAATACAATGGGAACCCCTGCAGCCTGAGCATGGTTAATAGCCTCAATCGTTTGGGGCATGATATTGTCGTCGGCAGCAACTATAATAATTGCAATATCTGTAACCTGGGCTCCGCGGGCACGCATGGCTGTAAAAGCTTCGTGGCCCGGAGTGTCAAGGAAAGTTATTTGACGCCCGTCTTTTAAACTAACATGGTATGCTCCGATGTGCTGAGTAATACCACCGGCTTCACCTGCAATTACATTGGTTTGCCGGATATAGTCAAGCAGCGATGTTTTACCATGGTCGACATGCCCCATCACCGTTACAATGGGAGGACGTGGTTTTAAATCATCCTCGGTATCTTCAATTTCCTCAATGGCCTCCTGTATTTCAACACTTACAAATTCAATTTTATAACCAAATTCTTCCCCGACAATTGCCATTGTTTCGGCATCGAGGCGCTGATTAATTGACACAAACAAACCCAGGCTCATACAGGTAGAAATAACCTGAGTAACAGGAACATTCATCATTGTCGCAAATTCTGCGGCAGAAACAAATTCAGTTACTTTAATAATATTCTTTTCCCTGTCGTGCTGTTCTGCAACAGCCATAGCCCTTTCGCTGACAGCAGCACGTTTATCACGTCTGTATTTCGATCCTTTTGATTTGCCTTTGCTTGTTAACCTTGCAAGTGTATCTTTAATTTGCTTCTGAACATCCTCTTCGCTTATTTCCTTTTTAAGCACACGTTTTTTCCCGTACTTTTTTTGTAAAGTTTTTTGGGTATCAACAGGTGGTTTTCCCGTTAAGTCAACCCTTGAATTATCTTTTTGTATCCTCCGCCTTCTTTTTTTCCGTTGGTTAAAGTCTTTAGCTTCTGCCTGTTCTGTAACAGGTTTATGTGGTGGCCTTTCAGTTAATTTTGGAGTATCCTGTTTGACGGGTTCACCTATATTTTCCGGTTTCCGTGGTTTTTTCTTTTTCTTTTCCAGCCTGTCCTTTTCTCTTTCCTCTTTTGATTTTTTTGCAGGCCTTGTTTTTTGATTTAATGATTCAAGGTCAATTCTCCCAACAACTTTTACATCATCAACCTTTGGTATATTTGTATCGATATGTTCTTCAACCGGTTCTTCCGCTTTTTTCACCTCAACAGGCTTTTCTTCTACTTTTTCAGTAACAACTTCGGTCTTTTCAGGTATAATTTTTTCAGCCTCAACTTTTATTTTGTTCTCCTTAACTTCAACCGGTTTTTCAACAACTTTTACAGGCTCTTCTTTTACCACAGAAACTTCTTTTGCCGGAACTTCTTTTTCAACCGGTTTTACCGGTTTCCGGGGCTCAAGGTCAATTTTACCAACTACTTTTAATTTATTTTCTTTAGGAACTTCAAACTTTTCTTCCACAATTTCCTTTGGCTCGGGCTTTGGCTCAGCTTTTTTAACTTCCTGTGGTTTTACCGGTGGTTTTTCCTTTACTTCTTCTTTAACCTCCTGTACTTTTTCTTCTGCAGGTTCTTCAGTTTTTTCAATTGAAATAATTTCTTTTTTCGGACGTAAACTTTTTAGTTGAATTTTTTCCGATTCCTTTTTGAGGCTTATATCGCTTTTGTATTCATTTTCAAGCAATTGAATCAAATTATCCTCAACTTTTGTGTTCGGATTTGAATCAATTTCATACCCTTTCTTATGCAAAAATTCAACAATGGTGTGAATACCAACATTGAACTCCCGCGCAAGTTTACTTAACCTTTTTGTTGAACCTAATACCATATATTTTATGTACGTGTTACTAAATCAATACAAAAGCTATACGATTTTGAAGTTGCAAGTTTAAATGCAAAAAATTAAATCCACAACTTTATAAGCCTTTTTTTATTTAATTAAATTATTCAAATTCAGCTTTTAAAATCCTGATAACTTCATCAATTGTTTCTTCTTCAAGGTCGGTCCTTTTAATCAGGTCTTCCCTTGAAAGATTTAAAACATTCTTTGCCGAATCGCAACCAATTGCTTTTAATTCGTCGATTACCCAATCTTCAATTTCATCAACAAATTCATCGAGGTTTACATCTTCATCGTCTTCAGCCATTTCGCGGTAAACATCTATTTCGTAACCGGTTAACTGGCTTGCCAGTTTTATATTCAGTCCACCTTTCCCGATTGCAAGCGAAACTTCTTCCGGTTTCAGGTAAACCTCTGCTTTTTTATCTTTTTCGTTAATTTTAATCGTGGTTATTTTTGCCGGATTCAATGCCCTTTTGATATACAGTTGCAAATTGGAAGAATAATTAATTACATCAATATTTTCATTCCTCAGTTCCCTGACTATACCATGTATCCTTGATCCTTTCATCCCCACGCAGGCACCAACGGGGTCAATCCGTTCATCATACGACTCTACTGCAACTTTTGCACGCTCACCCGGCACTCGTACTATCTTTTTAATAGTAATCAACCCGTCAAATATTTCCGGAATTTCCAATTCAAACAACCTTTCAAGGAAAACCGGCGATGTACGTGATAAAATGATCAAAGGACTGTTATTCCTGTTTTCAACCTTGTAGACAACGGCTCTTAATGTATCACCTTTCCTGAAATAATCGGAAGGAATCTGCTCATGTTTAGGCAATATCAGTTCATTTCCCTCGTCATCCAGAACCAGTATTTCCTTTTTCCAGACCTGGTAAACTTCACCGGTTATAATTTCGCCGATCTTATCTTTATACTTTGAATAAATGCTGTCTTTTTCGAGTTCCATTATTTTGCTGGCCAGATTTTGCCTCAGGTTCAGGATTGCCCTCCTGCCAAAATCAATCAATTTGACTTCATCGGTTACCTCTTCGCCAACTTCATAGTCTTCATCTATTTTTTTTGCTTCGGAAAGTGTGATTTGCAAAGCCGGGTCTTCCAGTTCACCGTCTTCAACCACTTCACGGTTCCTCCACATTTCAAAGTCGCCCTTATCAATATTGATAATGATATCGAAATTTTCTGCTGTTCCGTATTGTTTTGCCAGAACACTGCGGAATACTTCTTCCAGGACACTCATCATTGTTACCCGGTCTATATTTTTCAGTTCCTTAAATTCGGAAAAGGTGTCAATAAGATTTACATTTTCCATTGTTGCCTTATTAAAATGATATTACTGTTTTTGCTGTTTTAATATTTTTAAAATCCAAACGGACCTCAATTTCTGTCAATTGCTTTTTCTTTTTCCCTTCAACTTTTTCTTTTGCGGCACATAAAAGTACTATTCCATTTTCATCAACTATGGAAAGTATACCCCTGTTTTTTTTCCCTTCAACAGAAACTACCTCTACTTCCCTGCCTTCATTTTTGTAATATTGCTCAATGACTTTAAAAGGCTGTCCAAGTCCGGCAGAAGAAACCATCAGTTCAAAATCTTCAGTATCACGGTCAAGCGCCGATTCTATAGCCCTGCTCAGTGTAACGCACTGGTCAATTGTTACACCTTCCATACTGTCGATAAAAACATCAATTACATTGGATTTACTGACATTAACCCCAACAAGGAAAATACCTTCTTCCAGCTTTTCTTTTACCAATGTTTCTATTTTTTCTCTTTTAATCATTTTTCAGCAATAAAATAGGGGACTCCTGTCCCCTTCCCATGAATTCCCGAAAATCACCGCAAAAATAATATTTATTCTGAAATATGCAAAATTCATTTCCACAATAACTTGATTGTAAGCAAATAATAATGCATTTTTTTTATTTATGTCCGATACAATAAATTTCTTTGCAGATTAACCTGAATTTGTGTTATTTAGAATGATTGTATATAACCATAATTCTTATTATTTTTGTTCGGTAACAACTTACAGGAAAAGTATTGGATATAAATAAAAGAAAAATAATCAACGACCCGGTATTCGGATTCTTCAGTTTACAATCAGAATTGGTTTTTGACCTTATAGAACACCCGTTTTTTCAAAGGCTGAGAAGGATTAAACAGTTGGGCCTTACTTTCCAGGTGTTTCCGGGGGCTAACCATACGCGTTTTGAACACGCGCTCGGAGCCGCTTATTTAATGAGGCAGGCCATTTTAACATTAAAAAACAAAGGTCATAATATCACAGATGAAGAGGCGGAAGCTGTTACAATTGCTATTTTGCTTCACGATATCGGGCATGGCCCTTTTTCGCATGTGCTCGAAAATTCGCTCGTAAATATTTCACATGAAGAAATATCTGTTTTGCTGATGGAAGAAATAAACCGCGAAACAGGGGGTAAATTAGACCTGGCAATCAAAATATTCAAACATAAATATCCTAAAAAGTACCTTTGCCAGCTAATTGCCGGGCAGCTTGACATGGACAGGCTTGATTACCTTGGAAGAGACAGTTTTTTTACCGGAGTAACTGAAGGCCGTGTCGGAGTTGACCGGATAATAAAAATGCTGAATGTATGGAATGACAACCTCGTTATTGAAATCAAAGGAATTTACTCCATCGAAAAATTCCTTATTGCACGGCGCCTGATGTACTGGCTGGTTTATATGCATAAAACGGTTGTATCTGCTGAATTCCTTTTAATTAACATTTTAAACCGGGCAAAAGAACTTGCGGCAAAGGGAGAAAAACTTTTTGCCACACCTTCGTTCAGTATTTTCCTTAAAAATCAGTTTCAGCCTGATGATTTCAGAAAAAATATCTCTGTGGAAGGAATGCCTTTACTGAAACATTTTACCATGCTCGACGATAATGACATCATGGCATCGGTTAAAGTTTGGCAGGAACATCCCGACCCGATTCTGTCTTATTTATCTAAAAGCCTTATAAACAGGAAACTTTTTAAGGTGATTGCAAGTGACAAACCTTTTCCAGCAAAAAAAATAAAGAAACTGAAAACAGCAGTAAAAAACCAATTCAATGTTACAGATAATGAAATCGGTTACTATTATATTGATCAGGAATTGACCAACATTGCTTACAGCAAGGATAGTGAAAATATAAAGATACTTTCAAAAAAAGGAAAGATAGTGGAATTCAGCCAGGCTTCAGATATAAATATTTCTGCATTTTCAAAAGTAGTCCATAAGTTTTTTTTGTGTTTTCCGAAAGAATTGGACATTAATTAATTTAAACCTATTTTTGCATGGCTAAAATAAGAAGGAATGGAATTTAGTGCATCAGATATTGCTGCTTTATTAAAGGGCGAAATAGATGGAGACAAGAATGTTAAGGTCAGTAATGTTTCCAAAATTGAAGAAGGAGAAAAAGGGACCCTGGCATTTCTGGCTAATCCTAAATACGAAAATTTTATTTACGAAAGTAAAGCATCCATTATTCTTGTCAATAAAAGTTTTGTTCCCAGAAAAAAAATTAATGCAACTTTAATAAAAGTTGAGGATGCCTACAAAGCATTTGCCCGGTTGCTCGAATATTATGTTCAGGCAAAAAACTTAATTAAAACAGGGATTGAACAACCCAGCTATATTGACCAGACCGCCATAGTCGGAGAAAATATTTACCTTGGGGCATTTGCATATATTGGTAAAAATGTAAAAATCGGAAACAATGTAAAAATATACCCTCAGGTTTATATCGGCGATAATGTAGTAATTGGTGATGAATCGATATTTTATTCAGGATGTAAAATATATTCCGATACTAAAATCGGGAACAGGTGTATCATACATTCGGGAGCTGTAATCGGTTCCGATGGTTTTGGTTTTGCACCTCAGGATGACGGTTCTTATAAAAAAATTGAACAGATCGGGAATGTAATTCTTGAAGACGATGTTGATATTGGCGCAAATACTACAATTGATTGCGGAACCATGGGTTCTACTATTATAAGGAAAGGAGTTAAACTTGATAACCTGATACAAATAGCACACAACTGTGAAATTGGCGACAATACGGTTATGGCAGGCCTGGTTGGACTTGCCGGTTCAACAAAAGTTGGCAAAAACTGTAAATTTGCCGGGCAGGTTGGTTTGGCCGGGCACCTTATTATAGGCGACAATGTTCAGATAGGTGCCCAATCGGGTGTTTCCAAAAGCGTTGCCGGAGACCAGATAGTTCTCGGGTCCCCTGCAATACCGGTAAAGGATGCATTAAAGATGTACACAATTTTAAGAAATCTTCCTAAATTGCGTGATGAAGTTATCCAGCTTCAAAAAGAAATAAAAGAATTGAAAAAAGGGGAATAAAAGTCTCATCCTAATAAAGAAGTATGGCAGATAAACAAAAAACGCTGGCAAGTTCATTCACTATTAGTGGTAAAGGGCTGCATACCGGAGTTAATGTGACCATGAAATTTAATCCTGCTCCGGTCAACCACGGATTTAAATTTAAAAGGACTGACCTTCCCGGGCAACCGGTTATCAATGCTGACTGTGATTTGGTTTTTGACACTTCAAGAGGGACATTGCTCGAAAAAGATGGTGTACAGGTTGGAACCATCGAACATACCCTGGCAGCGCTTACAGGTATGAATCTTGATAACGTTTTAATCGAAATTGACAATGAAGAAGCCCCTATCATTGACGGGAGTGCAAAATATTTTGTTGAAGGAATAGTTAAGGCAGGTATTAAAGAACAGGACGCCGAAAGAGAATATCTTGTAATAAAAGAAAAAATTGTATACAGAGATGAAAAAACCGGTGCTGAACTGATTGCCCTCCCTGATGATGATTTCAGTATCAATACAATGATTTCATTTAATTCCAGCGTATTGAACAATCAATACGCAACATTGGATTCCATCAGCAACTTTAAAGATGAAATTGCATCATGCCGTACATTTGTTTTTTTACATGAACTGGAATTTCTTTTGCATAACAACCTTATAAAAGGAGGCGACCTCGATAATGCAATTGTAATAATCGACAAAGAAGTATCGCAGGAAGAACTAGACCGCCTTGCCGATGTGTTCAACCACGAAAGGGTGGAGGTAAAATCACAGGGTATTTTA
The DNA here is from genome assembly GCA_016930735.1 of Prolixibacteraceae bacterium. Classification (GTDB taxonomy): domain Bacteria; phylum Bacteroidota; class Bacteroidia; order Bacteroidales; family Prolixibacteraceae; genus JABMQB01. The sequence goes on along the minus strand of JAFGGF010000314.1, from coordinate 15,548 downwards.
AATAACATCGAACTCTTATTTGATAATGAATGCGCGCGCCATAAACTACTGGATGTTGTTGGCGACCTTACTTTGGTTGGAATGCATATCAAAGGCAGGATCATTGCTACAAAACCAGGGCATGGACCCAACACAATGATGGCCAAACAACTTAAAAAGTACTTAAATCAAAGTAAAATACAGGCACCGGTATATGATCCGTCAAAACCTCCGGTTCTTGATATAAATCAGATAAAAGAATTATTACCTCACCGTTTCCCGTTTTTGCTTGTCGATAAAATTATTGAAGACCTCCCAGACGGGGTTGTTGGGATAAAAAATGTTACCAACGATGAGCCTTTTTTTCAGGGGCATTTCCCAGGCGAACCTGTAATGCCGGCAGTTTTACAGGTGGAAGCAATGGCTCAGACAGGAGGTTTATTTGTATTACGGCAACTCGAAGGGAAATATTCCACTTATTTTATCCGGATGGATAATGTAAAATTCAGGAAAAAAGTAATCCCGGGCGATACACTGATTATTAAAACAAATTTATTGTCCCCCATCAGAAGAGGAATAGCCCACATGAAAGCTGTTTGTTTTGTAGGAGATAAAATAGTTGCCGAAGGAGAATTTATAGCACAATTGATTAAACAGGAAGACAATTAATATAGACTAGAAAAAATTATTATGAAACAACCACTTGCTTATGTACACCCCGATGCCAAAATAGCCGATAACGTTGTTATCGAACCTTTTGTTTCGATCGATCACGATGTTGAGATCGGTGAAGGAACCCGGATTGGCTCAAGTGTAACAATAATGCCCGGAACCCGGATCGGGAAAAACTGCCGGATTTTTCCGGGAGCTGTTATAGGTGCCATTCCTCAGGATCTCAAATTCAGGGGTGAATATTCTATTGTTGAAATTGGTGATAACACCACCATCAGAGAATATGTAACCATTAACAGGGGTACGGCTGCCAGGGGAAAAACCACAGTTGGGTCAAATTGCCTTTTAATGGCCTATGTCCATATAGCTCATGATTGCAGCGTGGGGAATAACGTGATTATGGTTAACTCATCACAACTGGCCGGAGAAGTTGTTGTCGACGATTGGGCCATCCTCAGCGGGATGGTGGCTGTGCATCAGTTTTGCCACATCGGCTCACATGTAATGATTTCAGGAGGCTCGCTGGTCAGAAAAGATGTGCCCCCTTATATTAAAGCAGGCCGTGAACCTTTATCCTATGTTGGCATCAACTCCATCGGATTAAGAAGGAGAAATTATAATAACGACAAAATCCGCGAAATCCAGGATATTTACAGGTACATTTATCAAAAGGGGCTGAATACAGCACAGGCTGTGGAAATCATTGAGGCCGAAATGCCGGCAACTCCTGAAAGAGATGAAATCCTTTTGTTTGTTAAAGACTCAAAAAGAGGAATCATCAGGGGTTATTTCCCTGATTAATATCAAAAACGAAATAATTTTCTGAAAGCTCTGATAAATCAGAGCTTTTTTTATAATTAACTTTTACAAATGATTCCATCCCTGAGCCTGTAAGGCTATTTCAGATCCTCCTGTTGTAACCAGAGTAATACCTTCCGATTTCTCAGTTATATGGCCAATTACAGAAATATCGGTGTCGTTTTGTATTTTTTCAAAATCGCTGACAGAAAGTGTAAATAGCAGTTCATAATCTTCTCCTCCGTTTAAGGCTGCTACCAACGGATTAATGTTCAACTCTTCTGCCATTTGTTTCGTCTGGTTATCAAGAGGTATTTTTTCTTCATATAATTTACAGCCAGTACCCGAAGCCTTACAGATATGCATAATTTCTGAAGAAAGCCCGTCTGAAATATCAATCATCGAAGTTGGTTTGATCCCCAGTTTATTAAAAATACCTTTCATATCTTTCCTTGCTTCCGGTTTTAATTGCCTTCCCAGGATATAATCGTAACCTGAAAGTTCCGGTTGCATTTTAGGATTCACTTTAAATACTTCATTTTCACGTTCAAGTAACTGAAGCCCCATATAAGCACCTCCAAGGTCACCGGAAACACATAACAGGTTGGTAGCCCTGGCCCCGTCTCTGTAAATAAGCTCATCGGGCTCTGCTTCACCAATTACAGTAACTGAAATAACTAATCCGGTCATCGATGATGTAGTATCTCCGCCAACCAGGTCAATACCATAACTTTCGCATGCGAGTTTTATCCCTTCGTATAAATCTTCAAGAGCTTCAACCGAAAATTTATTTGAAACAGCAATACTTACAGTAATTTGCCTGGGAACAGCATTCATTGCATAAATGTCAGACAGGTTAACAATTACTGACTTATAACCCAGATGTTTCAGTGGCACATACATTAAATTGAAATGGATCCCTTCTGCCAACAGGTCGGTTGAAACCACAACCTGTTTCCCTTTAAAATCCAAAACTGCAGCATCATCGCCAATCCCTTTCAGGGTTGAGGGATTTTTTAACTCAATATTATTTGTGAGGATGTCAATCAACCCGAATTCACCTACTTCAGAAATCGGCCTGCTCCTTTTTTTATCAGCCATTTTAAATTAAGATAAAAAAGTATGAATTAAATCATTTACGCTGCTAAATTACCTATACTTTTATATCTTTGCAATTTATTTTTAAACAGTCTTATTTAGAATTTGTTATACCTGTACAGGAAAGCAGAAAATGGAAGAACAGGATAAAATATTAAACGAAGTAACTCAAGGCGAATATAAATACGGTTTTGTTACCGACATTGATACTGACATCATTGAAAAAGGGCTGAATGAAGATGTGGTCAGGCTTATTTCTGCAAAAAAAGAGGAGCCAGAATTTATGTTGCAGTTCAGGCTTGATGCTTTCAGGAAATGGCAAAAAATGAAAATGCCCGATTGGGCTTATTTAAAAATACCGCCGATCAATTTTCAGGAGATCAGTTATTTTGCTGCTCCAAAAAAGAAAGCTCAGTATGAAAGCCTCAACGAAGTCGATCCGGAATTGCTTGAAACATTCAATAAACTGGGAATTCCGCTTGAGGAACAGAAACATTTGGCAGGAGTTGCAGTTGATGCTGTAATAGATAGTGTTTCAGTAAAAACCACATTTAAAGAAACCCTGGCTGAAAAAGGAATTATCTTTTGTTCGTTTTCAGAAGCAGTTAAGGAACACCCCGACCTGATAAAAAAATACCTTGGACAGACCGTACCTGTTGCCGATAACTTTTTTGCAGCCCTGAATTCAGCTGTATTTTCAGATGGTTCGTTTTGTTATATTCCAAAAGGAGTCAGATGTCCGATGGAGTTATCAACCTATTTCAGGATCAATGCTGCCAATACCGGTCAATTTGAACGAACCCTGATTGTTGCTGACGACGATAGTTATGTAAGTTACCTGGAAGGTTGTACAGCACCTATGCGTGACGAAAACCAATTGCATGCCGCTGTTGTAGAAATCATTACAATGGAACGTGCCGAAGTAAAATATTCCACTGTTCAAAACTGGTACCCGGGCGATAAAGAAGGAAAAGGAGGAATTTACAATTTTGTAACCAAACGAGGAGTTTGCAGGGGTGAATCTTCAAAAATAAGCTGGACTCAGGTTGAAACTGGTTCGGCAATTACCTGGAAATACCCAAGCTGTATATTAATTGGCAACAATTCAGTTGGTGAGTTCAACTCAGTAGCTGTTACCAATAACTACCAGCAGGCAGATACAGGAACAAAAATGATCCACATCGGGAAAAACACAAAAAGTACCATTATTTCAAAAGGGATTTCAGCGGGAAAAAGCGACAATTCATACAGGGGTCTTGTAAAAGTCCTTCCCAAAGCTGAAAATTCAAGGAACTTCTCGCAATGCGATTCTCTTCTTTTAGGAGATACCTGTGGCGCACACACTTTCCCTTATATTGAAGTTAACAATAAATCGTCGGTTGTTGAACACGAAGCAACAACATCAAAAATTGGTGAAGACCAGATTTTTTACTGTAATCAGAGAGGAATTTCAACCGAGGATGCTATTGGAATGATCGTAAACGGCTATGCCAAGGAAGTGTTAAATAAATTACCCATGGAATTTGCTGTTGAAGCGCAAAAACTTTTGCAGATCAGCCTCGAAGGAAGTGTTGGTTAAACAATTCAAAATAAATTAAATAAAAACTAAAATGGTTATTGTAAGAAATAACCTGAAATATCACAACAATAATGAGTATGCTATCTATAAAAAACCTTTTTGTTTCGGTTGAAGGAAAAGAAATATTAAAAGGTATCAATCTGGAAATCAATCCTGGCGAGGTTCACGCGATAATGGGACCTAACGGATCAGGGAAAAGTACACTTGCAAACGTACTTACAGGAAAAGAAGGTTATGATATAACCGAAGGTGAAGTTTCTTATAATGGGGAAGACTTGTTGGAGATGGCTCCTGAAGACCGGGCCAAGGAAGGGATTTTTATGAGCTTCCAGTATCCTGTTGAGATTCCGGGTGTGCCGATGGTCAACTTTCTGAAAACTGCAGTAAATGAACATCGGAAGCACCGCAATGAAGAACCTCTTACAGCCGGCGAATTCCTTAAGCTCATGCGTGAGAAAAAAGAATTGGTTGAAATGGACACTCAGCTTACAAACCGTTCGGTAAACGAAGGTTTCTCCGGTGGTGAAAAGAAAAAGAATGAAATTTTCCAGATGGCTTTGCTTGAACCAAAACTGGCAATCCTTGATGAAACAGATTCAGGACTTGATATTGATGCATTAAAAACTGTGGCTCGCGGAGTAAATGCCCTGAAAAGCCCGGAACGTTCTACCGTTGTTGTTACTCATTACCAGCGCCTGCTCGATTACATTGTCCCCGATTTTGTGCATGTTCTTTACAACGGAAAAATTGTTAAATCAGCAGGGAAAGAACTCGCCCACGAACTGGAAGCAAAAGGATACGACTGGATTAAAAAAGAGAACGGGAATTAGTCATGAGTGTATTAGTTGAAAAAACAGATTTTTCGTTAAAACTGATCGGGCATTACAATGAAGTAAAAGCTCAGTTGGAAACTGATTCACCTGCCCTGATCAACAATGCCAGAAAAAAAGCCTTTCAGGATTTTGTCCTTCAGGGAATTCCAACCTTCAAAAATGAAAACTATAAATACACAAACCTTCAGCCCTTGTTTTTCATCGATTATTCATATAACCATATCAAAGAAAAATCAGATGTAAATTTAAAGGAAGTTTTCAGGTGCAATGTACCGCAACTCGACACCCATCTTGTTTTAAACAGGAATGGTTGGTTTTGTGATAACAATAATGAAAGCAACCTGCCTGAAGGGATTATCATTAACAGCCTCAGGAACATTGCAAAAACAAATCCTGAATTAATTCAGGATTTTTATGCAAAGATTGCAAATACCGAGGAAGACCCGATGGTAGCTTTGAATACTGCAATGGCCACAGACGGTTATGTAATTTACATACCACCAAATGTACAATTCGATAAAGCCATTCAGGTTATAAACCTGATGGAAAATAATTCGGATACTTTTATTACCCAGCGAAACCTGATAATAGCAGATCCGGGATCAAAGGTTTCAGTTTTAATATGCGACCATACTTTAAATAACAATAAATACCTTGGTAATTCTGTAACAGAAGTTTTTGCCGGAGAAAATGCTCAGATCGATTATTATACAATTCAGAACCAGCACAATAATTCTGCAACAATCAATTCACTTTTTATTAAACAGGAAAGAGATTCAAATGTGCTCACAAACACCATGACTTTACATGGTGGTTTAATCCGGAATAACCTGAAGGTTCTGTTAAACGGCGAAAACTGTAATTCCGATATTCTGGGCATGGCATTTATGGACCGCAAACAACATATCGATAATTTTACCCAGATTATTCATGCCAAACCACATTGCCTGAGCAATCAGTTATATAAAAATGTTTTAGACGATGAATCTACCGGTGTGTTTTCGGGAAGAATACATGTTGTCAGGGATGCGCAAAAAACAAATGCTTTCCAGCGTAACAACAACCTCCTGTTAACCGATCAGGCAAAAATGAACACAAAACCCCAGTTAATTATCGATGCCGATGATGTTAAATGCAGCCACGGGGCAACCGTAGGGCAGATCGATGAAGAAGCATTGTTTTACATCCGCTCAAGAGGAATTGCCGAAAAAGATGCCAGGCTGATGATGATGAACGCCTTTGCTCATGAAGTAATTCAGGAGGTGAAACTAGAGCCTCTACGTGACCGGATTGACGAACTGGTTGACAAACGGTTAAGAGGTGAAATTGCGCGTTGCCATGATTGTTCTTACGATTGCGATTGTTAGAATCAAAAATATATATCCCGCAGTTGCGGGATTTTTTTTACATTTACCTTCAGCCAATAAAAACTGAATGTCGTACGATATAAATAAAATACGTAGCTATTTCCCGGTTTTAAATCAACAGGTATATTCAAAACCTCTTGTTTATTTAGACAGTGCTGCAAGTACCCAAAAACCAGTGCAGGTACTCGAAGCTGAAAAACGCCTTCACAACGAGTATTACGGAAATATTCACCGGGCAGCCCATTATATGGCCGATAAGGCTACTGCCGATTTTGAAGTTGTAAGAAATCAGGTAAAATTGTTTATAAATGCCTCTTCCACGGAAGAAATCATTTTTACAAAAGGAACTACCGAAAGTGTTAATCTTGTTGCCTTTTCTTTTGGTGAAAGATTTATTTCTGAAGGAGATGAAATAATCGTTTCAGAAATGGAACACCACTCCAATATTGTTCCGTGGCAGTTAATGGCTGAAAGGAAAAAGGCGATAATCAAAGTCCTCCCGTTTAACGACAAGGGTGAATTATTAATTGATAAACTGGATGAACTTATTACACCCCGAACAAAAATACTCACCGTTGCCCATATTTCAAATGTATTGGGTACCGTAAATCCGATTAAAGAGATCATAACAAAAGCACACCAAAAAAATGTTGCAGTATTTATTGACGGAGCTCAGGGATTCCAGCATTCTGTTGTGGATGTTAAAAACCTCGATGCCGATTTTTATGCCTTTTCAGCACATAAAGCTTACGGTCCCAACGGAGTCGGGATTTTATACGGGAAAAAGTTTTGGCTTGAACAAATGCCTCCTTATCAGGGTGGTGGCGAAATGATTTCAGAGGTAACATTTTCAGGGACAACCTTTAACGAACTGCCTTATAAATTTGAAGCCGGAACACCAAACATTACCAGTGTGATTGCTTTTGGAGCTACCCTCGACTTATTACAGGAAGTTGGATTGGGGAACATAACAGCCTGGGAAGAAAAAATCATTAAACTGGCAACAAACGAATTGAAAAAGATCAATGAAGTGAGGAGTTACGGCGAAGCCTCTAAAAAGTCAGGAGTTATTTCTTTCAATCACAACAAAATACATCCCTACGACCTCGGAATGTTACTCGATAAAACCGGTGTTGCTGTACGCACCGGCCACCATTGTGCCGACCCGGTAATGCAACATTTTAATATCCCCGGAACTGTCAGGATATCGTTTGGAATGTACACATCAGAAGAAGATATAGCATTGTTCATTCAAAACCTGAAACGTATAATAACGATGTTCTGAAATCAGTAAATCCGTTAAATACTCAGTAAATACACTAAAACACCTACGGAAAAACCCGTAAATAAAAAATCCGTATTTCTACGGTTTTATAATCCTTCTATTATTTAAAATTTTGTTTGGTTCTTTAAAAGGTTAAATAACATTTGCTGTATAGGTTAATTAAATTTCATAATTACCCGTTACATTTTACAGAGTTGTTTTTATTAGGTTAACCCCCGGCACTTTTTTATTAACAGGCAATTCCCAGGCGTCTATAGATAAATCCGGGACTGCCGAAATTACACCCAAATTCCCGTATCTAAACTATGTAGAGTATTTTGGCAGAAATTGTAGGATTAAAGGGGTAGTTTTACTACCCCTTTTTAAATTTTTACAATCTTATTTTTGATTGCGAATACGATCAGACCGGCCAGGTTTTTAACACCTGCTTTTTCAATCAGGTTTTTTCGGTGGGTTTCAACTGTTCGCGGGCTTACCGACAATTTATCGGCAATTTCATTTGTGGTAAGTTCCTTACATACCAGTTCCAGCACTTCAATTTCACGGGTAGAAAATTCATGGTTAATTTTTGAAGGGAATAATTTGTGGATGTATGCATTCCTGATCAATTCGGAAATATTATAATTGAAATAAAAATCCTTTTCCATCACCATCCTGATTGCCTTTCCCAGTTCTTCAGGTTCACAATCTTTTAGCAAATAACCATTTACCCCGGCTTCAATCATATGCAAGGTCAACTGATCTTCATTTTCCATGGTAAGGATTATTATTTTCATATCAGGATAATCTTTCCTGATAATTTCAGTTGCCTTCACACCGTCCATTACCGGCATGTTGATATCAAGCAGAACCAGGTCCGGCAATGTTTCCGACTTAGCCAACCTATCAATCAATTCCTGCCCGTTTGAGGCTTCCGAATAATTCCCACCCGGATAAATATCATGTAAAAGATTTATCAGCCCCTTTCTGAAAAGGGCATGGTCGTCGGTTACTATTATGTTCAGGTTTTCGGTTAAATTCATAATTATTAAATCTTGGTTGCTAAAACAAATGTGGCTCCTTTTTTAGGTTTTGAACGGAATTTAAAACTTCCTTTTAATATTTCGGTACGGCTCTCAAGGTTTTTAAGCCCAAGTCCTTTAGTTTTAGCTTTTTCAACATCAAAACCTTTCCCGTTATCGGTAACCGAAAGGAATATATGAGTTGAAGTATATTTTAATTTAATTGTAATTTTAGTTGCTTCAGCATGTTTGATCGCATTATTGATCAATTCCTGAGCAATGCGGAATACAGCAATTTCATTTTTTGGGTCAAACCGTACTTCTTTACCGGTAACATTCAGGCTGAAAAGCAATGAGTCTGATCTTTTCACCCAACTTAAAAACTCATTTACAGCAGCAACCAGGCCCAGTTTTTCCAGTGTAGGAGGCGATAAATCACGGGTGATCCTGCGAACCTCTGTAATTACCTGGTTTAAATGTTCTTTCGATTCGGCAGCCAGCTCTTTTAACTCCTGGTTCTCCTCCTTTTTTTCCAAACGCCCCAGGTTCAGTTTTATAAACGACAGCATGGCACCTACTTCATCATGCAGGTCCGATGCAAAACGTTTCCTTTCCTTTTCCTGCGAAGAAACCGTATTTTCAAGCAGTTGTTTCCTGTGCTCAGCCTTCATTTGACTCAAATAAAGCTGCTGGCTTTGAAGCCGTTTTTTATATATTGAAAAGAAAAGGATGATACCAAAAGCCAGGATCAGCATTCCCATGGTTCCAATCAAAAGGATCAATACAATATCGGTATGTAACCAGTCTTTCAAAATAGTAGATTTATGTAAAATAATAAACCGAAATTACTAATAATAAGTTAAATGATAATTTTTTATACTATTATTTACCCTGTTTCTTGTGCATTTTTTCTGGCAATCAAAAATCCAACTGCTGCGAGAATATTAAAAATCCAATAAAAGATAGGCCTGATAAACATAACATCTTTAGCCAGATCGATTGAATACTGAATTATTTTGTTACTTAAGATATCAAGAAAGAAAATTGCCGAGTAATAAATTAGGATCCCTGTATTTATCCAGACCATTGGTTCTTTACGAAGTTTTTGAACTTTTAATTCAAACAATAATTTATAAAAATACAATATTGCAAAACAGACATATAGTAAAGCGCCAACTGCCCTAACATAACTATTAAACAATTGGATGTTTTGAAAAAATAAGGTATTAACCACTGAACAGGAAATAAAAATTACAGCAACTGCATAAATATATTTTGGTTTGATTAATTCCTTTAAAAACCATGCATAAGTAAGCGCAAATATCAGAAATTCAATGGGTACATAAATATGCAAATACCACAAATTTTGATGACCAGTCGATATCAGTATTATTAATAATATTTCTGTAAAAACCCAAAAACATATTTGTAAAAAAATAAATCTTAATCCTTTATTCAGATATTTATATAGAATTATTCCAATAATGAATGGTAAAAAAACAAAACTAGGTTTAATAAACAGTTTCAGCATAAAAATATCAGTAACTGGATTTTAACTAATGTCAGATCAAGATTATATGAAAATACAATTTCAATGATTTATATTTTAAAATCATAAAAAATGTAATAAAATCAATCATTACAGTATGGGGGACAAGGTTGTGAAAAATCAAAAACTGTATCATCGCCATTGTTTGCAGTACCTTTTAATCCTGAATAGATCATAGGATTAAATGATTTTGTAATACCAAAACCTATTTGCGCAATATCCTTTCCTTCCACAAGGAATATTTCATTTAATTCAAACTTTGTTAAAAGATAAGATATCGGGTAAATATACTGCCTGGCAGGGGCATCTGTGCCATCGCCAATTTCCCCCAGCCGCCAGCTTTTCCATAAATTTACTGCTTCCTCCACTTCAGCCGGTTTCTGGCTGTAATCTTCATTTTGGGGAGTCAGTTTGTAAACCGGAGTAACATTATCGATAAACCCACAGTTGCAACTTCCGTTTGGGGCCGATGAAAGGGCAAAGGCGCAAATCTGATAGGTGTTATCAACGGGTTCCAGCCCGAGTTTGACCCTGATCCTGAACAGATTGTTGTTTGCCAGCAATTCACAGGTGCTTTTCTGTAAAATAATTTCCGGAATAATCAGGTTAAAAGTTTTTTCAACAGTGAGATTTTCAATCCAATTATTTGCCTGGATGGGAGCTACCTGGTCTTTTTTTAACTGGTCCATAATGGTGTGTAATTTTGGTTAAATAACATGTTTCTTTCGGTTTGAAATTATAAAATAAAGTAATACAATTTACATAAACCTTTTATTTACAGTCATTCTAAAATAAAAGAACACACGAGTAATTTTAAACAATGCAAAATATTTTTTTAAATCCCTGAATAATCGATACATTTGATTAAACCTGTTTATTACCAGCTATGAAAAAATATTTTTACTGTTTACCGATTCTTTTATTTATATTGTTTTCCTGTCAGGAAAAAGAAGAAACAAAAGACTATCCGATCCTGCCAGTTGACAGGAATAACATAGAACTGATTGATTCTTTCTGGAACAGCCGGATTGAAACCAACACGGAAGTAACCATTCCATACTGCTTTAACAAATGTGAGGAAACTCACCGCATAGCCAATTTTGAAGTTGCCGGTGGTTTAATTGAAGGGACTCATTTCGGAAAACGGTATAACGATTCAGATGTTTATAAGATCATGGAAGGCGCTGCCTATTCGCTGCAGCAAAATTACGACCCGGAACTGGACAAATACCTCGACGACCTGATCTCAAAAATAGCAGCAGCCCAGGAAGACGATGGGTATTTATACACAATCCGCACAATAAAACCCGATTCTCTTACCGAATATGAAGGATTTGAACGCTGGGAAAAAGTAAGGATGCACAGCCACGAATTATACAATGTGGGGCATATGTACGAAGCAGCAGTAGCCCATTACCAGGCAACCGGCAAAACAACATTCCTCAACATTGCGCTGAAAAATGCCGAACTGATCGCTTCGGTTTACGGACCTGATAAAAGGCACGATGCCCCCGGGCATCAGGAAATAGAAATCGGGCTGGCTAAACTGTACCGTGTAACCGGAGATAAAAAATACCTCGACCTGGCAAAGTTTTTCCTTGATGAAAGGGGAAAATCAGATATCCGCGATTACAACAGCGAAAGCATCTGGGAAAACGGCGCTTACTGGCAGGACCACAAGCCTGTGGTTGAACAGGATGAAGCTGTGGGGCATGCTGTGAGGGCAGTTTATATGTATTCGGCCATGGCTGATGTGGCTGCCCTTACAGGTGATGAAAAATACCTCGAGGCTATTAAAAAGATATGGGAGAATGTGGTTTCCAAAAAATATTATATCACAGGTGGAATTGGGGCTGAATACGACGGTGAAGCCTTTGGCGATAATTACGAACTTCCCAACCGTGCTTACAATGAAACCTGTGCAGCCATTGCCAATGTTTTCTGGAACCACCGCATGTTCCTCATGACCGGTGAAAGCAAATACATCGATGTGCTTGAAAGGACTTTGTACAATGGTATGCTCTCCGGTATTTCTCTTGAAGGAAATACATTTTTTTACCCCAACGTACTGGAATTCGACGGGCACGATCCGTTTAACCAGGGGGCTACCTCAAGGAAACCCTGGTTCGACTGCTCATGCTGCCCTTCGAATATTGCCCGTTTTATACCGGCAGTTCCCGGTTATTTGTATGCTGTAAAAGACAACCAGATTTATGCCAATCTTTTTGCTTCAAACAAAGCTGAATTGTCAGTAAACGATAAGTTTGTTTATATTATTCAGGAAACAAAATACCCCTGGGAAGGAACTGTAAATTTTGAAGTTCAGGTTGAAAAACCAACTCAATTCACTTTAAACCTGCGGATTCCGGGATGGGCTCTGAACCAACCTGTTCCAAGCGATTTATATACTTATATAAATGAAACTGCTAAACAATATGTAGTAAAAGTGAACGGTGAAGTTATTTCCACAGGAATAAAAAACGGTTATTTCCCGATCCAAAGAAAATGGGAACAAGGCGATGTGGTTGAACTGGAACTGCCTATACAGATTAAAAAAGTCATACCGCATAAAAATGTAAAGGAAATTGCGGGCAAAGTTGCTGTTGAAAGAGGCCCGGTTGTTTATTGTGCCGAACAGGCTGACAATCCTGACGGAGTACTGCATTTGTCGGTTTCCGATAATGAAAATTTCAAACCTGAATTTGTAAATGAATTAAAAGGCATTGTTAAATTAACTTCAGAATCGGGGTTGACATTGATTCCCTATTATGCCTGGAGCCATCGTGAACCGGGTGAAATGGAGGTGTGGTTTAAAAGGGAGGAATAATAGATTATTTCATAAAGTTACTCAGAGCAAACACAGAGGACCACGGAGTAACAGAAATGTAAATCTTTGAGTTCTATTGTGCTTTCTATGTAAATTTCAGTGTACTAACTTTATATATTATTTGTTCAAATTCGCAGAAATCAGACGTGTTTCATCTTCTTCAACCTCAATTTTAACTTCAACATATTCTTCAGGCAGGATAGGTTCAATCATTTCGGGCCATTCAATAAAACAGTAATTTCCGCTGTACATATATTCTTCGTAGCCCATATCAAAAGCTTCTTCTATATTTTTGATCCTGTAAAAATCGAAATGAAAAACGGGTGATAAATCACTGCTTGTGTATTCATTAACCAGTGCAAAGGTAGGGCTGGTTACATAATCTTCCGATCTGAGTGCTTTGCAGATCGCCTGGATAAAAGTGGTTTTCCCGGCTCCCATTTTCCCGTATAAAGCAAAAATCCGCTGGCCTTTAAAAGCATCTATCAGATTCTTTGCAGCCGCTTCCAGTTCACCTTTTGATTTTACTTTTGCAAAAAACATTCAAAATGAATTTCTGCAATTATACAAAATGATTGACACATTTTCAGGAAAACATAATTTCAGATTCTAATTCAATGAAAATTTTCAGGTTTAGTTTCAGAAAAAACCCTTAATTTTGAATCAAATCTGAAAAACATAAATTATGAACATTCCAAATAACCTGAAATTTACCGAAGACCACGAATGGGTAAGTGTTGACGGCGATATAGCTACTGTCGGGATTACCGATTTTGCACAGGGCGAACTGGGCGATGTGGTTTTTATTGAAATTGAAACCGAAGGCGAAACCCTTGATAAAGGCGAGACTTTTGGAACCGTTGAAGCTGTAAAAACCGTCTCCGACCTGTTTATGCCGGTTAGCGGCGAGGTAATCGAATTAAACGAAAAACTGGCCGACGAGCCGGAAGTTGTTAACAAAGATGCATACGGTGAAGGCTGGATGATAAAAGTTAAAATGAGCAACCCGGCAGAACTGGATGAACTGCTCACTTCGGAAGCATATAAGGATATGATCGAAGCATAAATTCAGGGCGCTTTTAAAGGCGCCTTTTTTGTTTCATTAAATTTCTGTGTTATAAAACCTCTGAAATAATTTCAAGACAACTGAAAATTTTTTATTGCAGTGTATTACCCATCGAGTAATCGTCATAACGATTGCCTTTCACAAATGCGTATAATTTATCCAGTTCACTGATTTCATCTTTACTTAATTCAATTTTTAAGGCATCAATATTTTCAATTACGTATTTTTCTCTTTTTGTACCCGGAATTGGAATAAAATCTTCACCTTTTGCCAGAATCCAGGCAAGTGCAATCTGAGACGCTTTTACATTTTTTGATTTCGCAATTTCTTCAACTGTCTCTACTATCTTTTTATTTGATTCAAAATTTTCTGCTTGCATTCTTGGCAGGTAGTATCTGTAATCATTCGGGTCTTCAATTTTATTGAATTTCCCGGTTAAGATCCCTCTGCCAAGCGGACTGTAGGCAACAGTGGAAACACCCAGTTCACGGCATTCTTTCAAATTTGCCTCTTCAATGTCTCTTGTCCAGATTGAATATTCCGACTGAACAGCAGAAACGGGATGAACCGCATTTGCTCTTTTTAATGTTTCACCTTTAACTTCACTAAGCCCAAGGTATCTGACTTTTCCTTCTTTTACAAGTTCTGCCATAGCGCCTACCGTGTCTTCTATGGGTGTTTCGGGATCAACCCTGTGGTAGTAGTATAAATCTATTGTTTCAATTCCCAATCGTTTTAAGCTGGCTTCGCAGGCTTTTTTAACATATTCAGGTTTGCCGCTTATGCCTAAAAACTCACCATTTGGGCCACGTTTATTTGCAAATTTTGTTGCAAGAGTAATTTCTCCAAATCTGCCTTTAAGAGCTTTGCCGAGCAATTCTTCATTGTGCCCGCTGCCATACATATCGGCTGTATCGAAAAAATCAACACCAAGGTCAATAGCCTTATGAATGGTATGGATAGATTGTCTTTCATCAGTTTCTCCATAAAATTCCGACATTCCCATGGTCCCCAATCCGATAGGGAATACAACCAAATCACTGTTCCCTATTTTTCTTTTTTTCATTACATATAATTTTAAGTTTTAATTTCCTTTACGGTTTTACCTCCCACGCCAATGTTTTCTGCCGGGTATTCCTGCACATAAACATAAAAAAATTCAGGTGGATACCCTGTAATTTCAGACGCAACTCCAGTCAGATTTTCAATTAATTGTTTCTTTTTTTCTTCGCTTGTTTGATCCATTTTAATTGTAATTGTTGGCATAATAACCCCCTTTTTTTTAATCTTTTACAAAATTGAGGAACATAAGACTTATAAATACAACCCTTATCAAACAATAAATGACCTATTTCAAAGATTGGCTTACGATAAATCCGACTTTCGGAAAGTATTTGGTGAATTTTGGGTATGCTTTTTAAAAAACCGGCTAAAATGAGTTGGTTCACTAAAACCTAATTTATAGGCTATTTCTTTTGATGAATAAGAGGTGTT
>JAFGGF010000313.1 GCA_016930735.1 Prolixibacteraceae bacterium | reverse complement strand
TATTGAAAATGTAAAAATTACATTTGGGATGCCGAATAATATAAATGTTTTTAAAGTCCGGATTTTGACTGTTTATATATAATAATATGCATTCTGACTAAATAGTTCTTTTCATTTACAACTATTAACTATTTTCAGAATTCTTAATAAGAATCATTCAATAGAAAAAAATGAAAACATTAAAATTCTTTTTTCGCAGATTAAAAAAAGATAGCCGGTTAAACCTGTTAAACATTTCTTCACTGGCTATTGGCGTTGCAGCAGCAATCATCCTGCTTGGTTATGTATATCAGGAATACCATTATGATTCGCAACTGGTCAATTCGAACCGGATTTACCATATTTTAATGCAAACCGATGAGAACGAACTGATAGGTTGGGGCTCTTATGCGCCTCTTGCCGAAGCACTGAAATCTGATTTTCCTGAAATAGAAGATGCCACACGTGTAAGCTATTACTGGGGAAATCTGGCATTAACAGCCGGTGGGAATATGTTTAATGAAAAGAAAATCCTGTTTGCCGATCCCAACTTTTTTTCACTGTTTTCATTCCCTCTTAAAAAAGGCAACGCATTAAATGATTTTAATTCCCCCGATTTTATAGCAATTTCAGAAAGTGCGGCAAAAAGATACTTTCCCGATAAAAATCCAATCGGTGAACAAATAAAAATAGGGAGTGGTAAAATTTTTACGGTCAGGGGTGTTTTTAATGATTTTCCGACAAACTCCAATTTTCAGGGAGATGTTGTTTTGCCATTGGGAAAAATATCAGAATTAACACAAATGGGGATTGAACCAGGCTGGGATGACCCATCAGAAACATATACTTTTATATTAACAGACAAAATATCGAATCAGGAAAAATTATCCGCAAAAATTGAAAACTATTTAACTTCTCATGTGGAAGAAAATCCGGAAAAACTTTTTCTGCAGCCATTAAAAAAAATACATACCGATATGAATTCAGGCTGGGAATTTTCATCGACAGTTAACAAAAAATACCTGTTCCTTTTGACAATTGTAGCCATTGTGATCCTTATGATGACTGCGATTAATTTTTTAATGATGTATATCGGGACAACATCACAACGGCAACTGAATATCGGTGTTAAAAAAGTGTGCGGAGCTTCGAAACTCAGCATCTTTCGCGATCAGGCCAAAGAAACTTTTCTTTATGTTTCAACAAGTATTTTAATCTCAGTAATACTGGTGGTCCTGTATAATTTTACGTTTGCGGAATGGTTCACTTTTCTGCCATCAGTCAGTAATTTTGATTTTCGGCTTGCTTTACTGCTGACAGGATTAATAATTCTGTTTGTTATTTGTGCTTCTTTTTCGCCGGCCCTGATTATTTCTGCAACTAAATCGATTCATTTATTTAAATCAAATCAAAATGTAAATTTTAAAAAGATTCCGATAGTAAAAAGCCTGATTGTAATACAATTTACAGTAAGTATTGTCCTTTTGGCTGTCACAGTTTTATTTTTTAAACAGATGAATTTTCTGGAAAAATACAATCCGGGATTTGCCCGGGAAGAATTGGTTACAATTCCTCTGAATATGCACATCGGGGAAGGATTTTTTAACGAGAACCTGGATGTATTTTGTCAGGAGCTTAAAAAGCAGTCGGGAGTTAAAAATGTTACCCTGGCATTTTCATCCCCGGCTGATGTACAAACATCATCGGATGGTTTTCGTTGCGACGGAATGCCCGAGGGGAAAACGGTTAATATGCAGTGGAACTCGGTTTATTACGACTATTTCGAAACACTTGGTGTTAAATTAATTGACGGACGCACTTTTAGCCGCGACTTTCCGGGAGATATGATAGATTATGATAAGGGAGGAAAATGTGCATTTTTAATTAATCAAAAAGCAGCAGATGAAATGGGAATTCCGGACCCTATCGGGAAAACCTTTCACGGATACCAGGAAGGGATAATTATTGGTATTGTCGAAGATTTTAATTTTAAGTCGTTACATAGCGAAATTGCACCAATGAGTTTTGATATAAATCCCTTTTATTTTAATGAAATTATTGTTCGCATGAATCCGGGAGTGCCTGACGTGTTCGATCAGATAAAAACAGTATGGAGGCAATTTGCACCCGATTACCCTGTTGAATTCAGCTTTGTTGATGAGCAATTAAATAAATTGTATGAATCGGAACTTAGGTTAACAGCAAATTTAAATCTCTTTTCAGGAATCGCCATCCTGATTGCCTGTATGGGATTATTGTCGCTTACAATCCTGGCAATGCAAAACCGTACGAAAGAAATCGGTATCCGTAAGGTAAACGGCGCCAAGGTATCAGAAATTCTTGCTATGCTGAACAGGGATTTTATTAAATGGGTAATTATCGCATTTATATTAGCAACACCCATTTCATATTTTTTCATGCTCAAATGGCTCGGAAACTTTGCTTATAAAACCAATCTGAGTTGGTGGATATTTGCCCTGGCCGGGATTTTTTCATTGGGAATTGCATTGTTAACTGTATCGTTTCAATCATGGAAAGCTGCAACTAAAAACCCGATAGAAAGTTTAAGATATGAATAGTAATTATAAGTTGGTCCCGAGTACTCGGGAGAGGGCAGCTACAAGAAATCCTTTCGAAGCATTAAAATACGAGCAGTAGCTTAATACATAGATTTCGAGAACTCGTGGATAGAATCTCTGCGACATGAATAGTTAAATATAAAAAATCATGAATTTGAATCATTTTGTAAAATCTGCTTTCCGTAGTATTATAAAAAACCGCACTTTTTCTTTAATAAATATTACCGGGCTGATAGTTGGCCTGGCAGTTGTTATTATTTTATTTTCCTGGATAAACACACAGTTAAATTTCGACCGGTTCCATAACGATTCAAAACAACTTTATCTTGTTGTTCAGCAAATGGATGAAAATGGCAGGAAAGAGGATGGCAACGCTACACCTGCGCCGTTAGCAATGCTTTTACAAAGTAATTTTCCTGAAATTGCTTC
>JAFGGF010000312.1 GCA_016930735.1 Prolixibacteraceae bacterium | reverse complement strand
TGTGAATTTGATGGCCCACGCTCAAAAAGAGAAATTGTTGTAACATTAATACAAACCAATTAATAATGAGGAAAAAGCTGGTTTGTTTATGCAATTTGGTTACCGAAATTGAATTAATGGAAGCTTTAAAAAAAGGGGCTTCTTCAACCGGCGATATTCAGAAGATTACAAGTGCTGGAACAACCTGCGGCCGTTGCCTCCCGGAAATTGATGCATTGGTTGAAAACTATAAGAAGAATTCAGGGAATGATCAATTTAAACTGAGTTTTTAATTGTTGTAAATTTGGTTTCTTTGTTTATAAAAATCTATGATATGAAAAAATTAGCAATCCTGACCTTAATAATTTTAGTTTTCGGTTGCACTCAGACTCCGCCTCCTGAACCAGTTGATCCTGTTCCAGCCGAAAGGCAATTAGCCTGGCATGAAATGGAATTTTATGCTTTTGCCCATTTTAATATGAATACTTTTACTAATATGGAATGGGGCTATGGTAACGAAAAGCCGGAACAGTTTTATCCAATTGAACTGGATTGCCGACAATGGGCAAAAGTTTGTAAGGAAGCCGGGATGAAAGGCATTATCCTGACAGCAAAACACCATGACGGATTTTGCCTGTGGCCTTCAGAATATACCGAACATTCAGTAAAAAACTCTCCCTGGAAAAACGGAAAGGGTGATGTACTGAAAGAATTAAGGGTAGCCTGTGATGAATTTGGCTTAAAAATGGGAGTCTACCTTTCACCCTGGGACAGGAACCATCCCGATTACGGAAAGCCTGAATATATTACATATTACAGGAACCAGTTGCGTGAATTATTAAGCAATTACGGCGATATTTTTGAAGTTTGGTTCGATGGGGCGAATGGCGGAACCGGATGGTATGGCGGAGCCAATGAAGAACGCAGGATTGATAACAGGGTTTATTACGACTGGCAAAATACCTGGGAGATTGTAAGGGAATTACAACCCAATGCCTGCATGTTCAGCGATGGCGGCCCTGATGTACGTTGGGTAGGAAACGAGCAGGGATGGGCCGGCCAAACCAACTGGTGTGCCCTGAACCGTGATGATTTAGCCCCTGGACTTGTTGACGACCTGAAAGACCTGCAGCAAGGGCAGGAGGGAGGTACACACTGGGTCCCGGCAGAGGTTGATGTTTCAATCCGTCCGGGTTGGTACTACCACCCGGAACAGGACGACAAAGTGAAAACATTGCAGCAGTTACTCGATATTTATTATAATTCTGTCGGAAGGAATGCTAACCTCCTGTTGAATTTTCCGGTTGATACACGTGGATTGATCCATGAAAAGGATGTTGAACAGGTCATGAAACTGGCTAATGCTGTAAAAGCTGATTTTGCTAAAAACCTGGCAGCCGGAGTTAAAATTGCTGCTTCCGATTCAAGGGGAATGGATTTTATTTCAGCCTATGCAATTGATGGAAAAACTGAAACATACTGGGCTCCGAATGATGATGTGACAGCTGTTTCCCTAACCATTGATTTCAGAAGGCCAACAGAATTTAACCGTTTTTTGGTTCAGGAATTTATAAAACTGGGGCAACGGGTTCAGAAATTTACACTGGAAGCTTTCGTAAATGAAAAATGGCAGGAAATTGCTTCTGAAACGACAATTGGCTACAAACGTATCCTGAGATTCCCGAATGTAACTGCTTCGAAATTAAGGTTTAATATTTCCTCATCCTTAGCCTGCCCTACAATTTCAGAATTGGGTGTATATCTGGCTACTGATAATTCAGAATAAAAAAATGAAAAAAGAATTTTTAATAATTTTAATAGTCATTTTCTTAACTGGTTGTACAAACAAATCAGGAAAAGAAATTATTTCCTATGCAAATATTGAAAAGCATATTGCAGAACTGGCTTCTGACAAATATATGGGCCGGGCACCAATGACTGATGCGGAACCGCTGGTGTTGGATTATATATCAACCCAAATGAAAGAAATAGGATTGGAAGGAGCCAACAGCGGGAGTTTTTTTCAGGATGTACCGATTATGAGCGTTACTTCCCGAATTTCAAATACGCTTGATTTTGAAACACTCAAAGGGAAACTGAGTTTTAACAAACTAGCAGAATATGTGGCTTTTTCGCAAAAAGTTGAGGAAGAAATGTTTCTGGAGGAATCGGAAGTGGTTTTTGCCGGTTTCGGGATAACTGCACCGGAATTCGGGCGAAACGATTTTGAGGGAGTTGATGTGAAAGGAAAAACCATTATCGTTTTTGTAAACGACCCCGGATATGGAACTGATGATCCGTATTTTAAAGGAAATACAATGACCTATTATGGCCGCTGGACATACAAGTTTGAGGAAGCAGCCAGACAGGGTGCCAAAGCATGTTTTATTGTTCATGAAACCGGACCAGCAGGTTATCCGTGGGAAGTGGTCCGGAATAACGGTGAAACAACAAATCTTTACCTGGCTCCTGAAGATGGGTATAAAAACCGTTGTTCGTTTGAAGGATGGATCACCAGAGGATCTGCTGAAAAACTTTTTGCCGCCTGCGGATATTCTTTCGAAGAAATGAAGGAAAAGGCTCTCGTTAAAGACTTTAAACCTTTCGAACTTCCTGTAACGGCATCAGCATGGATTAAAAGTACTTTTAAAGAAGGCTCTTCAAAAAATGTTTGTGGTTTAATAAAAGGGTCAACCCGCCCGGAGGAGGTTATTATTTATACAGCCCACTGGGATCACCTGGGAGTGGGGACTCCGGTAAATGATGACAGTATTTATAACGGAGCCACTGATAACGCCAGCGCAGTTTCCTGGATGCTTGAAATTGCACGGGCTTTCAAAAACGGGAAACAGCCTGAACGTTCGGTGCTGTTTCTTGCTGTAACCAGCGAAGAATCAGGTTTGCTGGGGTCAGGTTATTATGCCGAAAATCCTTTTTTCCCGATGAATAAAACGGTTGCAGTTATCAATACCGATGTAATTCTTTTCCTTGGGAAATTTAAGGATGTTACTGTGACCGGTATCGGTCAATCAGAATTGGATAAATGGCTGGAAGCAGAAGCAGCTGTTCAGGGGCGATATATTGCACCTGATCCTAATCCTGAAAACGGAATGTTTTTCCGTTCCGACCAGTTCCCTTTTGTTAAAAAAGGAGTACCGGCACTTTTTGCCAAAGGTTATATCGAAGCTGAAAAATACGGCAGGGATGAAACAGCTAAACTGATTGCAGATTACTGGGCGAATACCTACCATAAACCCTCGGATGAATACCATGCTGAAACTGACGATTTTTCTGGCCTGGTGCAGGATGCCGAATTATTTTATAAGATCGGGCTGAACCTTGCCAATTCAATTGAGTGGCCAAAGTGGTACGAGGGATCAGAATTTAAAAGTATCAGGGAAGAATCATTGGATTTATAACATTGATTGTCATCCTGAGCCTGTCGAAGGATGATTGATGTACTTATAATCATGGTTCGACAAGCTCACCATGACAATGTCTAATATGGTTTTTTATTCACTAAAATATTCACTATAAATAATCTAGCTATTTTT
>JAFGGF010000311.1 GCA_016930735.1 Prolixibacteraceae bacterium | reverse complement strand
TTTAATCCATTCAATCCCCTCAATCATTTCGATCATCAACATTGCACGCTGCAGGAATAAATTCTAAATTTTGACTTTACAACTTCATAACATTTGATTATTCATTGTATATTGATTTAGATCAATCATATACCTATTGTATGTTAAAATAAATGTTAGATATTTGTTAAGTATTGCAGCAATCATATAAAGAAATAATTCTTTATATACTAAATATAGATATATTTAAACAATAAATTAAAGGTGATGCAAAAAGAAAAAGAAATGAAACAGGTTCCTGAACCAACAATAAAAAGATTGCCGGTTTATTTGCATTATTTAATTAAAGCACGTGAAGAAGGAGCAATGAATATATCGGCTCCTGCCATTGCCAAAGAACTGAATCTGGATCCGACTCAAGTTGTTAAAGATTTGGCTTATACAGGCATTAAAGGACGTCCGAAAATAGGCTATAATATTTATGAACTGATCCATTTTGTTGAAGAATATCTTGGATTTAATAAAGTAAATAAAGCATTCCTGGTTGGTGCAGGTAATCTGGGTTCTGCATTAATGGCATATCAGGCTGGCCAGACATTAGGATTAAAAATCCTTGCTGCCTTTGATATATCAGAAAGTAAGATCGGTACTAAAACAGGGCAGGTAAATGTCCTTCATATGAAAAACTTCAGTGAAATGGTAAAACGCCTTGATGTTACCATCGGTATTTTAACAACACCCGGCGATGTAGCTCAAAAAGTAGCTGATGAGATGATCAGTGCAGGTATTAAAGCAATATGGAATTTAACACCTGCATATCTGAAACTGCCTGAAAATGTGGTAGTTCAAAATACTTCTATGTATTCAAATGTGGCAGTACTTTTAAAAAGGCTGGAACATTCTGAAAAAATTATTTGATTTTCTTATTAAAAACTATTTAAAATGAAAAGTTTCAAATTCAGACAAGTAGAAACAGGTTCTTTTATAAAGAAAAATTTCTTTATAAATAATGTTAATTCTGTTACAAATGAACCCGAAGTTGAAAATTCAGATTATATTGAATATCTGGAAAATTATCGAAATACAACACGTTGGCAAACAGTGTAAATTTAGATTTTTTAAATTATAACAATTTGGTTTCGAGTAATTTATAATATAATTGTTTTTGAAACAATATATTTATTTTGGTATTGTGTAGTGTATGTTGCTGTTATTGTAATACTTTTGGTTGTAAGCGGAACCAATACTTCCCCTACACCATCTCTGATCTGCAATCCCTTCAATTTCGCAGGTAAATATTTACCTTCAAATAGTTCTCCAATATAGTAATCAACTTTTTTTGAATTATTGGAAAGCCTGGCTGTTATATAAAGATTTGAGTTTAATTTATTGGTTTCTACAATTAATTGAGGAAGTTTTACAGCAATACCGGAATCTTTAAATTCTTTAAGGCCGATTGCAGGTAATCCCTCTTTGTATTCATATTCAGCCTGCAGATTTCCATTTTTATGATACCTCCTGCAAATTCCTTCAAGTTTATTTTTCCGATATGGCTGTTCTTTCCATATAACAGGTTCCATGCCTTTCAATGCCGGATAATAAGTATATGCAATACCTTCGCGAAGTCCATATGAATATGGAATTTCTGAGTAAAGGCTTCCATGCTGGTAATATCTTTTAACTATACCATGTTTCATGTTGGTATTATTCCTGAATACCGGAATTTCATATTCAGTTACATCAGGATTATTTTCAAATGCCCTTTTTAAAATAACAATGCTGTCTGCCTGAATCTTTTCGCCTTCCATCTGTGGATTACTTTTATTATTGGAACAACTACATACTATCAGAGTATTAATAAGCAGGAATAAAGGAAAGTATTTCATAATATTTTCAGTTTTATATGGATAAAATTACGAAATATTATACCGAAATAATTTTTATACTTCAGCATATTGTATTATTTCAGCATTAGTTAATTATGTATTTTTGACATCAATTATTTCATTTAGTCTTCATATGGACCAAAAAACTAAAAATGGTGAGAAACCGGGAAAAAACCTTTCCATCCCGGTCAGGGAAAAAACGATTCTTATGGAATTTCTTATTTCAGCATTCCCGCATAAAAGCAGGAATAATATAAAATCGTTTCTGAAAAACAAGCAGGTTATTGTTGATGGGCAGGTTATAACACAATACAACCACCCTTTGACTGCCGGGCAAAAGATTGAAATTAGCAAAGAAAGAATTCCCCGTGAAAAAGCCTTCCTTGAATATACCATTGTATATGAGGACCATCACCTTATTGTAATTGACAAACAGGCAGGGCTGCTGTCTGTAGCTACCGAAAAAGAAAAGCAGAAAACGGCTTACAGCCTGTTAAGCAGGCATGTTAAGAGGCAGGATCCGTTCAATAAAATATTCATTGTCCACCGTCTCGACAGGGAAACATCAGGAATAATGGTATTTGCCAAAAATGAAACCATAAAACATAAGCTTCAGGAATCATGGACCGATACTGTTATTGAAAGGTCATATGTAGCTGTTGTTGAAGGGGAAGTTAACGAACCTGAAGGAACAGTTACTTCCTGGCTCTCAGAAGGGGGGAATTTTAAAATGATTTCATCACCTGAACCCGGAAAAGGGCAAAAAGCTGTAACCCACTATAAAGTAGTGAAAAAAAACAGGAATTTTACACTTTTAAAGTTGAACCTTGAAACAGGTAGGAAAAACCAGATAAGGGTGCATATGAAAGATATAGGGCACCCAATAATCGGTGATAAAAAGTACGGGGCAGCGACACACCCTGTTAAAAGGTTGGGATTGCATGCACAAAGCCTTTCTTTTATACATCCTGCATCAGGAAAAAAGATGGAATTTGAATCAAAAGTTCCGCGGGTTTTTCAACGGTTATTTTAATCTTAAAAAATGGAAACTATCATGGTGTTTACCGATGGAAGTGTAAATACAAAAACAAAAACAGGTTTTGGAGCCTGCCTTATTGTTACCGACGAGGATCATTCAATTGAAGAATTTAAAAAGGATATTCGAATAAAAAAAATTGAAAATACAACATCTGTAAAACTTGAAATACAAACCTTGATTTGGGCTTTGAGTAAACTTGAGCCCTCATGCAAAAAAATAATTATTTATACGGACTCTCAAAATATAGCGAAATTAAAAAACAGACGTAAGAGGCTGGAAGAAAATAACTATCGCTCAAAAAATAACCGGATAATAAATAATGCTGAATTTTACCGGGAATTTTATTGGATTACAGATTGTCTGGATTGTGAGATCAAAAAAGTAAAGGGTCATCAGCAGTCAAAACAAAAAGATAAAATTGCCGGAATTTTTACTTTGGTTGACCGGGCAGCCAGGAAAGCGGTTAGAAATTCTGGCAAAAAAGATAAAATTAATCTATAAACAATTCTCTTAAAATCTGAGGTATTTGATTAAATTCTTCGAACCAGATCGGCTCAATGCCCAATTGTTTTAAAACAAATTCCTGCTGGCCTTGTTCAAGGATTTTTACTTCCTTTATTATATCAGAAATCTGAATTTGATAAATTGGTTGTCCTTTTACGCCCATCCTATTTGACTTCACTCCTGCCAATTCAGATTTTGTAAAAATACTTCCATGCTCATCCTGTTCACTTTTTATACCACTACCCTTAAATTTGTATAATAACTCCTTAGCTCTTTCATGAATTTCATTTATTATTTTTTCTTCGGGTGGATTTTTATCCGGAATCTGTAGCAGGGCAAAATTACGATTATGTACGGGTGAATTCCTGACTGCATCCAGAAGTCTTCTCATGTTGCGGTCAGAAAGCGATAAACCGATCATAATACCTACAGAATTGCACATTTTTTGCACCTGAACCAGACTTGACCAATTATAAGGATTATTAGATATTTCGTGGTATTTATCTTCAGTAAATACCAAGTCTTTTCCCATTGACCTTTCTGCATTTATATCCAACGGAATAAATCCATGCACATGAAAAACCGGTAATTCATCCTTAAAGACCTGTTCTTTTTTAAATATTGATTTACATGGCAATTCTTGTAATGCAATCTCCAGAAGATTATCATAATTATATGTTATGACTGAATCTACACCTTTTTGCGGTAATTCACATAATTTTGTTATAATATCCAAAGTATGATTTTGCAATCTTATAAAGCCACCATCTATAAATCCATAAGGAATATTTTCATGTTCTAACATGCTACCATAAAGAGTCGTATGTAGTAATTCAATAAATTCATTATCATCATTTTCCGTATCGTAGTATTTTTGAAGCTTTCTGGCAGTAATTTCCAATGGTTCGGAACTGTATTTAAGATACCATTCAGCAATCGCATATAAATAGTTTGAGTATGGGCGCATACCCCCCAATTTTTGTTTACTTATTGTAGAAAAATACATGGCAAGCACCAGTTTTTCCCAGGAAGGAAGATTGTTATCGACTGATACGCCAGCCCCCAGATAGAGCGTTATGTTTCTTTTTTTAAAATTTTCACGACAGATTTTTTTGATTTCAGGATTAATATTTGGCATGGTGTGGTTGATTAAATAATTAATAATCAAACACCCATACGTTAATTAAATCCTTATGTTTCAAAATATTGTATCTAAAACAAAATCGGGCTATTGTTTTAATGCAGCCTTACTGAACAGATACTCGTCAATTTCCTGGTTAAATTTTATGCTTGTAATTTTAAATTCTGTGCCATCGCCTTGCTTAAGCATATCCTTATATACAATCACACGTGGGAACCAGCGCCCCTGAACCTGAACAACATCGCTTAAAACAGACCGTTTCAGCAGTTGCCCGCTTTTAGCAAATAATTCTTCTTTTAAGGGCACATACCTTTCGGTATCAATCCAGACTTTCCTCGTTGCATAAGCCACATCGTCGACTTTTGCTTTTAATTCCAACACCCAGGTTTGCCTGCCGTCAACTTCCTCATTCCCTATAACACTGGCATTATACAGATCAGTTAATTTGCGGTCGTCCATCATGTCCTCATACGACAAATCGGAGCCCATAACTGATTGGCGCAGCATATGCCCTGAAATCTCTATTATACGGTCAGTGGAAGGAGAATAAATCCACAACTGATCCTCCAGTTTAAGCATCTTGGTTCCCTGTTCACGCGCAGGCGACAGGTATTCGGTGAACGATTTTTTATCACCTACAGAATAAGACATGGATGTAATTGTACGGCTGTTACGTTTACCGTGGATTGTCATGGAAGATTCAAATACACGGTTTTCAGACGACATGTTACGGTCAACTCTGTCGATAATTTCATTTGCATCCGGTTGTCCGTAGCTAATTGCTATTATTGCTGTTAATATAAATGTTATAATTGATTTCATCTTATTAAAATTGTTAGTTTTTTATCGTACAAGATGGAACTCGCATGAATTTTAATAATACTCGTGTGAGTCAATTTTTGTCATGCTCGTTTCATTTTTATTAGTTTATAGTTTCGAGCTGCGAGTTACGAGTTTAAGTTTTCCTGAAACTCACGACTTATAACTCATAACTTAATTATGTTTCAAGTTCTTTAAATAATTGTGCTGTTTTTCGTTTAAATATTCCTATTCCCGAAAGAGCGGTTCCTATAACTGTTGATATTATACCGGGCACAAAACCGATGTAAAAATCAACAGGAGTGATATGTGCCCGTATTTTCGAAGGCATCAATATTGAAGCTCCTTCCATCATGCTGCTGATATCGATTCCGTAATGCTGAATCAGGAAAGCAAAAAACAGCCCCAGGACAGTACCAAGGATTGAACCCATAATCCCGATCATTACCGATTCGGCGATCATGGTAAAATAAACATGCTTTTTTTCCTCGCCAATGGCCAGTCGGACACCCATTTCACCATATCGGCGTAATCCACCAAGCAGGCCTGCATTCCATAAAACCAGCGACATAGCAATTATAAATATAAAAGTTACCAGCCAAACCATATATTCCGACATATCGACAAATAATGACATATTATCCTGATCCTTTAAACTGAGCATAAATGGAGAATATTCATTTTCAGGATCATAATTTTCAGAGTTAAATTTTTGGACAACTCCGGCGGCTTTATCCTGATTGTAATAACCGGTTTTAAAATATCCGACAATCTCACCGGCAGCATCAACCATGTCGAGGGCTAGCCTTGCATCTTCCAGATCGGCAATTACAGTCCCTCTGTCGAGAACAGAACTGCCAAAACGTATAGTGCCAGCAACAATAAAATTATACATCGTCATGCTTCCGTTCATAGTGGAACCGATCAGAGTAATTTCATTTCCCGGATTGACTTTCAGTTTTTGTGAAAATTCCTCACTTAGCAGAATTTCGCCTTGTTTTTCAGGCATGGCACCCCTAACCAACGATTCCTGAATTTTTAAACGCTCTTTTTCGCTACTGTTTCCAGACAAAAGGTCGAGCCCCAATCCCATTGCTGGTCCTTGGGCTTTGGTTTCGCCATTTTGATCCGGTGCATCAATCAATCCACCGAATTTAATCCTTGGCACCCATTCCATTTGTTGATATTCATTTTTGAGATCGCCCATCAGGGCTGATACGTCCATTAATGCCAGGTCGTTGGGAACCTGGTCAATATTATCGGAGTATGCTTTTGTCATAATTTTTACATGCCCGGTTGTAAATTTGGCATTCATTTCAATGGTTTCACCCATAATACCCGATACATATGCATGCATAAATACACAGAGCATTACTCCTGTGGCTACAACCAAAACCGGGACAAGGCTCCTGCCCTTGTCCCGCAATAATCCTATCAATAAAAACTTAATCATTGTATTCTCCCCCTTAATGCTTCTGTTGGATTCATTTTAGCAATTTTCCTGGAAGGCCAGTAACTTACTGCTGTAGTTATAAGCAAAACAATCAGGATTGTTCCAATAACAAGCCCGAAACTGTAAACAGGGTAAAGCGTTTGTGCCATAGCCATCCCATAATCACTGGCATCTACAGGTAAGGTCCATCCTACTTTGGCCTGCCAGATTAAAAAAGGAATTCCGTATATAGCAGATACAATTGCGGCAAGCACCGAATGCATCGCCCCTTCCACTGTGAAAAGCCCTACAACTTCTTTCCTTGTATATCCTAATGCTACATACGTCCCTATTTCTTTTTGCCTCCTGAAAATTGAAAGTACCTGGGTATCGAAAATAGCGAGCATGGCCAGTAAGAGTAAAATAATGTAAAATACCGACTGCCCCACTGATTTTGTCTTAATCATTTCGGTAATATCGGCTGTCAGTTCATTTACATCTTTAAATACCCATTGTCCTATTACCGGGTGTTCAGCTTCACCGCCGGACCAGGTCAGGATTGTTGCTTCATTCGGCATCAGCATCATTTTTTGAAGCTTATCAAGGGCAATCCATACCTGTCCGTTATCAACAGCAGGTACATTTGTTGAAAATATCTCCATAATAAGGATATCGGCAGCATCGAATGTGCCATTAACATCACGCCATTGCAGTGTAATATAATCACCTTTTTCGATTTTATTTGCCTTTGCCATTCCTCCGCCAATAATTGCAGGGATTGCGTTTACAGCCGTATCCAATTTGTTGGTTGGCAACATTAGTATCTTCTGTTTCGGATCAATCCCTTTTATACGGATGTTCTGCATCCTGCCTTCCGGATAAAGTGTTCCCTGTGTAATCAGTATCGGAACTATTTCTCCATTGTTCACCTTACCTGATAATT
>JAFGGF010000310.1 GCA_016930735.1 Prolixibacteraceae bacterium | reverse complement strand
TGCCCGTTTAAAAGAAAAAGGTGTTTTAATTGGGAAAGATCTGGTTATTTCAGTTCCCAGTGGAAATTTTGGCAACCTGACTGCGGGTTTATTCGGTCGGGAAATGGGATTGCCTGTCAAACAATTTATCGCCTCAAATAATACCAACAATATTGTATTTGACTACCTGAAAACCGGGAAATACAATCCCCGCCCATCGGTTGAAACGCTGGCAAATGCCATGGATGTCGGTGATCCAAGCAACTTTGCACGGATCCTGGATTTATATGATAATTCGCATAAAGTTATTTCGAAAGTTATAAAAGGGTACTGGTATTCCGATGAACAAATCAGGGAAACTGTAAAAATGGTTTATAATAAAACCGGATACCTTTGCGATCCGCATGGTGCATGTGGTTACCAGGCTTTGGAAGAATTTCTTTCCAAAAATCAGGTGGGTATTTTCCTTGAAACTGCACATCCTGCAAAATTTACAGAGACTGTAGAAAGTATAATAGGTAAGGGGAAAGTAGCCCTTCCTGAAAAACTGGCTGAGTTTATGAAAGGTGCCAGACAAAGTATTTCTTTTGGAAAGGATTTTGGAGGATTTAAAAAATTTCTGTTAAATCAATAAATAAAACTCAGGAATTTTTAAAACCACTTTTTCCGTTTGAAAAATATCATCATCGTAACAGCCAGCAAAACCATAATTCCCCACATAATAAAATAACTGTATTTAAAATGTAGTTCAGGAAGGTTATCGAAGTTGGTTCCGTAAACTCCGGCTATAAAAGTAAGCGGAATAAAAATCACTGAAAAAATAGTCAGGAATTTCATTTTATCATTCAATTTACTGCTGGCAGTGGTATGATAAATATTGAGCTGATCGGAAAGGATTTCACGATAGTTATCAAGCAATTCAGTTGCATGATGAATGTTGTTGCGTAGTTCTGTTATATGAAAAAAAGTTTTTTCTGAAATTAAATCAGAGTCAGACTTAGAAAAAGCCAGAATCAGTTCCCGAACCGGTTTAATGTTTTTAACCAGGTAACTCAACTCTTTTTTGTACCTGAAAATGATATCCAGAACTTCGCTGTCTGATTTTTCAAGTAATCCTTTTTCTTCCAGGATTTCAATTTTATCGCCAAAAGCTGAAAGGATGAATATGTAGTTGTCAATTACAATATCCAGTAAAGCAAAAGCCAGGTAATCGGGGCCTGAATCCACTATCCGTTTTCTCATTTGCCGCAGCCTGTTCCGCACCGGTTCAAAAAAATCACCTTTCCTCTCCTGAAATGTTAAAAGGACAGATGGTGTAATAATCAGACTTAATTGTTCATAATTTACTTTTTCTCCGGTTTCATCCATTACCAGCATTTTAACTGAAATAAAAATGAAATCATCCTGTTCAACTATTTTCGGCCGGATGCCGGTATTCATAACATCGTCGAGAATTACCGGATCAATTTTAAAACAATCGGCAAGTTTTTGCATAAGTTCATTATCGTGGACTCCATCTATATTGATCCAGGTTGTGGTAGGAGTGTCCCTGAACTTTATAAGTTCATCAACCGTTTCAAACTGGTATTCCTGTAATGTGTCAGTTGAATAATCAATAGCCCTGATCAGGCTTTTTTCCATTCTTTTAACACCCCGGAAATGAAGTGCCCCCGGAGGCAGTCCGATTTCTTCCTTCTTTTTGCTGATAAAACGGGGAATTCTGCTTTTAATCTGATCCTGCAAATGAATTTTCATGATCTCAAATTTGCCATTTAATATACTACCTTTTTAATAAAATGTATTATAATGGTTCAGAAAATAGTATGGAATGAAAATAAAAAAGCCTTGTTTTTTTAACAAGGCTTTCGACTTAATATCTTTTATTCTTCCCAGGGGACTAACGGAGATTTATAGTAATCGATTCCCATTGCTTCGAATACTTTTCCGTATGTTGCCAGCCTGGTTTTATATTCATCCCAGTTTCTTTTATCGGGTGCAGTCCAGCCAATTTCGGCATAACCGGGCAACCTCGGGAAAACCATATATTCCACTTCATCGATATTTGTAACTGTTTCCGACCATAACGCGGCTTCAATCCCAAGTATATTTTCGCGGCTGATGGAATCGGAAAGGGTTTCCGGATCCCAGTCATAACCGGTATCAACTTCAATTAATCCTGCCCAGCGCAATCCAAGTTCAGTATCAGCATTATATTTCATATCAAGGTATGCTTTCTTTGCCGGCGACATGATTACTTTTGCACCTTTCGCGATCCCCATTGTCGTATTAGCCTCATCGGCCCAGAACTGGACAACTGTTCCTTCAACAATTGCGCTGTTGGCAATTTCATCCCAGCCGATCACTTCTTTGCCATGCGATTTAATAATTTTCTGAACTTTTTCAACAAAAGGAATATAATCTTCCAAAGGAGTTGAATGCGATTCATCACCTCCCATGTGGAAATATTTTCCCGGTATCAAAACCGAAATTTCGCGAACTACATCATCGATAAATTGATAGGTCACATCTTTATCGGTGCACAAAGTGCTGAAACCAACTCTTGTTCCGGTGTAAAGCTCAGTTGCTTTTCCATTGCAGTTCAGTTCAGCATATGATGCCAATGCCGCATTTGTATGGCCCGGCATATCGATTTCAGGGATAATTGTAATTTGCCTGTCGGCAGCATACTGAACCAGTTCTTTAAACTGCTCCTGTGTGTAAAATCCACCGGGTCCACCGCCAACTTCAAGGCTTCCGCCATATGTGGTCAGGTTTGGCCATGATTTTATTTCAATCCTCCATCCCTGATCATCAGATAAATGCAAATGCAAAACATTCATTTTATACATGGCAAGGAAGTCGATAAATTGTTTAACTTCTTCAACGTTAAAAAAGTGGCGGGCAACATCGAGCATTGCTCCCCTGTATTCATAATAAGGTTTGTCTTTTATAATCCCGGTGGCAATTTCAAAATCCTTTTCACCTTCTTCATCCTCTGTATTGATAGCCTGAAGTAATGTCTGGACACCAAAAAAACATCCGGCAGGTGAACCGGTAATTGTTACCAGTTTTTTCCCGATTTTGAGTTCATATCCTTCGCCGTTTTCTCCTGAACCGGAAATGTAAATTCCTTTGCGTGGTGCCGTAGCTGAAATTTCTACTTCAGGCATAATACCGGTTTTTTCAGCTATTTGAGACGCCAGTATTTGTGCAGTAACTTCGAGTCCTTCAGTTGCATAAACTACTGTTTTTACCGTAATCTCAAATTCACCTCCTGTGGCCTCAATTGAAACAGGCAGCGGGATAAAAGGAGTCAGGGTCAGGTCGGTTGGAGGTTCATTTTCACAGGATGAAAAGAATAATACTGCTGTCAGTATTACTAATCCGATGATAGATTTTTTTCTTGTTTTCATTTTTAAATATCTGGTTTAATTTTTTTATAGTTTGTAAAAATATTAAAAAGATTCCAAACCCTTTTGAATTATATAATTATTTTAATTCTTCAAATAACCAATACGGATTGTCAGTAAATTTTTCCCAGTCGGCCTGAAATGTATCGATCATTTTATTTAAAATTGTTTTATCAACCTGAACATCAGCTTCTTTCAGGTCGAGGCAGTATTTCAGCAGGTTAAAACAAGCTGTGAACTGCCCGCAGGAAATCAGGTTTTTTAAACGATGAACTTCTTTGTCTTTTTCGGTAAACCATAAAGTAGTAGCCATTTCACTTGCAATCTTTGCTGCAGTATAAATTTTATCGGAGGGATTTGCATAATGTCTAAGTTTATCCTCAACTTTTTTTAAACTTTGATTATATCCTTTTTCATCCGATTCAAACCTTTTGTACTGAGCTTCGGTAAGTTCATAGATCAGTGAAGTAATCCTGCGGTGATTTAAATTATTATCAGTGTAAAATAAATTGTAATTCAGCCTGCGGAGTTGTTTCATAAAAACATCAGTGATCATTATCAGAGCCGAAGTGCCGCGTTCTTCCAGCATTCTTTGAATCAGCTTTAAACGTAAATTTTCGAGGAACGGTAATTTTTCCTTGATTGAACCCGGTAACATATCCATAGCCCAGTTCCAGAGTTGCATGACCTTCTTTTCAAATTTATGAATATATATTTTGCAGATAACAGCCAAAATAGTTAACAGTCCGGTTGCCCCACCTGCGATAAAAAATCCTGTTCCCGGCTGGTAACGGATTCCCAGGAAAATTAAAGCGATAGTTAAAACAAGAGGAATGAAAATCCACCAGGCAGATTTTAACTTTTTGATTATTTTATTGAACAATGTTTTTGGAGTCAATCCCTTGCTTTCAGGATTTATTTTAATTTTTGAAGGTTTCCAGGGATCCATAAAATAGCTCCCTACATCGCAAACCATTATCAGGTCAAATTTATCCTTTCTTCTGGCATCGGCATTCATAATGCTGCCAATGCCCTGGTTGTCAACAATGCCTCCATCCATTATCCCTATGCCTTTTTTAAAATATTCCTGGTTTTTCAGGGCAACATAAACATCTGAATCCTGATTGCTGATAAAATCATCGGGCATTACCAAAGGTTCAAAACCTGTTGGGAAACAGGAAGAAGAGGCAATGGCATCGGCAATTTTCATTTCTTCGGACAGTTTTGTCAAGTTTGAATTTTTCAATTTGTAATTTCCGAAATCACCGGTTGTCTGAAAACGGAAAGCCAGCCCAAATGAAAAATCTGTAGCATTAAAACAAATATCTTCAAGATGCGATTTGTGATCTTTCAGATCTTTAAATGTACCGTCAGTAAGCAGTTCGGAATAAGCGAGTGCAAAAGCATTTATCAGTGAACGCTTTTTATGTGTATTTACCCAGGTTTCATTTGAATCCAGTTTTTTCAAAGCAATCCCAAGCAGTTTATCTTCATTCAGGACATTGTAGAACTGCTTGTAAAATGATTCAAAATCATTTCCTTTACATTTATAATAAGCATAGGTGGCACCGGTTAAAGTTCCACCACTTGCTGTACTTAACCCTTTCACATTCTCAAGCAAAGGTTTGCCTTTAAACATCACATGGTTAAAATAGGAAAGAGTTCCCAGGCTGTATGAAGAAGCACAATAGCCACCCCCGCTGAAGGTAAGCGCAATATTCTCAAAAAGGTTGATTTTTGGTTTTGGATCGTTTTCAGAGTTTTCCATGATTTTAATTTTGTGCGTTTGTGTAATTATCAGATCGTTAGATTATTAGATATTAGATAAAATGCAAAGAGCTATAAAAATAAAAATCAGCCCTTTATTAATTCTTAATCCCTAACAACTCATTTCAAATAAGTTGCGAATAAATCTTTTATACAAATTAGGGAATTCTGTGATGGAAAGCAACTTTAAATAAAGAAATAATCAAAAAGCAGGAAATACAATTTAAAACCTTGAACCTGTTTAAAAAGTATCAGAAAAATCCTGAATTCCGAAAAGTTTAATTTTTTTGTTCTCTATATATATATTATTTAATTTAAAGCTCCCGGAAACATCCTGAAATATCAGGGGACGGAGAATCCAAATCTGACCGGCAGGCAGGTGATTACCTGAAGTACCTATTATTGTACCGGATTGTTTACCTTGAGACTTAGCTATCGGGAATACAATCACCGGGATTCAATAAAATACATTAATCCTTTCAATAACAATGGATTAGTTGGTTTTAGAGGTATAAATATCCTGTTTCTTATTTTCGCTTTATTTCATTTCCGGAGTTATTATCCGGTAGTTGCCGCTTAAATGCATTAAACTGAAAAGATAT
>JAFGGF010000309.1 GCA_016930735.1 Prolixibacteraceae bacterium | reverse complement strand
GCAATGTATCTTAATATCTTTATTTCAACTAAAATTTCTCTGAACGCGGATGCAAATATAACACCTTTTAATGAATCAGCAAAAAACAGGGATATTTTTAACAAAACAGCTTTATTGAAATCCTGTTTCAGTTTTCAGTAAAGATCTTTAATCCGATTCAGCAACTTATAGTAATGAGATCCTTGCCAGTAAACCTGGTTGCACAAACTGCAAATAAAAAATTCAGTATAATAATTAGCCGTACTTTCCGGGAGCCTGTACATAACCATTTCCTTCTCAACTGAATTAATTTCACCATTACAAAGCGAACAACGTGTAAAGGATTTTATCAGATTAAAAAGTTGAAATCTGGCAATAACTTCCCTCAGTTGTTTCATTGGATCGGTATTCCGAAGGAAATAACCATGTGTGACCTTTTTTTGCATAAGCAAACCACGGTCACGGGTCAGAATGATACGTTTCTGATTAATTGACAATTCGGCAATTTCATCATCTTTAAAGGCATTGCTGTATAGGGTATCAAAACCAAGTAGCCGGAGGTATTTTGCAAGTTTACCCAGATGTGTGTCCAAAACAAATTTAATAATTCGTAAAGGTTCAGGGCGTAACCTGATAACCGCTGAAATATCAAATGATTCAAATACAGGGTAAAACGAAATATAATCACCTTCATGCAAACGATAATCAAAGCCAACCGAGCCGCCGTTGGCGATGATCAAATCAACTTCACAATGAGGCACTCCCAATTTTTCGATGGCATCTTTTACTGTTTGCCCAAAATGATAAATATGAAAAATTTCTTTTTTTCGCTGCTGCGGTTTTAAATGGTCGTTTAATTCTTCGTAAAACCTGAATGTAACAATATTGCTGTTTGTACTATCCATCGATAATACAAGGTAGGTCTTTTCTTTATAAATTTCGGAAAAGTTGAAAAGAGAAAAAGAAAAAGGGCAGAAACCCTTAACTGCCCAATTCCATATAAAAAAATTTTAGACAAGTAATTATCTTTACCAAAGATAAAAAATGTAGGTTGTTTTTACAATTAATCCCTTAAATTTCAGGTATTTCGAAAAAGAATCAGGGAATCCCTGCAGGCATAAAAAATTCCCTGATTGCCATCAGAGGAATTATTTCACAATTACGTAAGCTATTTTATTTTTTCAAGGTAAACTTTCCTGATTTCTTTAAGGTATTCGGGGCTCATTTTATGTGAATAAATCCTGATCATTTCATGTAATTTGCCGTTATGCTGGAACGATCCGTAAGCTGCGTCAAATTCACTTCCACTCCAGTTATACCTGACCTGCATTGTGACATTATAAAATTCGTCCCAACTAAGATATTTAGGTATAGTAATAAATCCGATATGTTCATCTTTCAGGTCAAGGTAAACCCCGTCACCTGCGTCTTCAAGCGAGAGGAATTTTACAATTCTTATATTTGCATCATAAATTCCCTGTTTTTTTGAATTGGTTAGTAAATCGATCCCGACATTGGCATATGCCTCCTGAATTTTTACTATCATATCGTAATCGCCAAAATGACGCAACCTCAAAACATAATAAAGCTCATTAACAATGGTCAGAAACCCTTTTCCTGCATCAAATGAACCTTTAAAATCCAGTTCTATCTTTTGGGTAGCACGAAGGATTTCCTCCAAAGTATGATGCTTGGCAAGGGCAATATACATATAAGCCTCTTTTGCTGAACCAGGCGTTTCATGATAATAACCCGGAAATGGATTTTTTGATTCAAAAACAAGGCTCCCGGCAACAATTTTTTTCTTAATTACCTCAACCTTTTCAATCTTTACCAGATTGCTGAATACTTCAATTTTTTTACCCATAATTAATATCTTTGATTTTTTATTTTTTCTTATATAACATATGGCTTTAAAAGTTGTTCAAATTCCTGAAATAGGTGAAATTACCCTGAAAAAAAATCCACGGTCGAAACGGATCAGGCTGTATGTAAAACCAAATAAACAGGTAATTGTATCGTTGCCGGTTTTGGCATCCTTTAAAACTGCTGAAAACTTTGCCCTAAAAAATTCTCCATGGATATTAAAACAACTCGACAAACTAAATAACAGTTTTACTGATTTTACACTAAACTCGGTTTATTATACAAAGAACCACCTGATTAAAATCAGGGAAAATAAGATTGATGAATTACGGATCATTCATGATGGAAATACAATTTCGGTTTTAATCCCTCAAAATTCCAACATTAATAATTTTCAGGACTATATCCAGAAGGTAATTACTGAAGTTTACCGGATAGAGGCTAAAAAGTATCTTCCTCCCAGACTAAAGGAACTTGCTTATAAATTCGGATATAAATACAATAATGTCTCTTTAAGGAACAACAGGACAAACTGGGGAAGTTGTTCTTCAAAAAATAACATCAGCCTGAATTTAAACCTGATGAAACTGCCCGATCATCTGATTGATTATATTCTTTTACATGAACTTGCCCATACAATTGTAAAAAATCACAGCAATAGTTTTTATGAAGAGTTAAACCGAACAACAAACGGAAAGTCTAAGGAACTGGCAAAAGAAATAAAACATTATTCAACATATACTTACTGAACTTAAACCGACATTATGTCTAAAATCAATCAAT
>JAFGGF010000308.1 GCA_016930735.1 Prolixibacteraceae bacterium | reverse complement strand
GCATCGTTTCGCATCAGGATGTTGCCTACCTGGGGACCGTTTCCGTGCGTAATAACAAGATCGAAACCATCTTTTATTAGAAAGATCAGATTTTCAAGGGTTTCAGTGGCATTCTTTTCCTGTTCTTCGATGGTGCCGGTTTCATCACCCCTCAACAATGCATTTCCTCCAAGTGCTACTACTGCCAGTTTATTCATGACAATTTAAATTAGGTAAAGGGCAAACTTATAAATTTAAATGAGAAAAAAAAGTGATAACAATAATACTTTAAAATAAACGTATTCTTTTATAAAACAGGATTTTAAAACATAATTTTGAATTGTTGGGCAAACACAGAAAAAAGCTTTCAGTTTTATAAATTAAATAAAAAATAACTAACAGTTTATCGCTGATAACTCACCTTATGAAATTGATGGAATAAAAGGTTGGGTTGATTATTTTATTTAAATTTGCCCAACTTTATACACGTAAATCGAATGGCACAAAACAAACGCAGGACGGTTAATAAAAAAGTCAAAAATAAAAAGGGATTCCAGGTTAAAAAGTTTTTTAGCGATGAACGCTTAAAATATGGTGTGGGTGCAATATTACTTATTGTGGCAGTTTACCTTTTTGTTGCGTTTATTTCTTTCCTGTTTTTTGGCTCAGCCGACCAGAGCAAACTTGATCTGAGTTGGAGCGAACTTGTTTTTAATTCTGATGTCAGGGTCGGGAATAAGGCAGGAAAAACCGGAGCTTTCCTTTCAGAAGTATTTATAAACCGTGGATTTGGTATTGCTTCTTTCATATTTATTTATATGGTTATAGTTGCCGGTGTTAATATTCTGGGGAGGAAAATAGCCCGATTTGGGAAAACTGTAATACTAGGAAGTATTCTAATCGTATGGATCTCCATTACACTGGGTTTAACGTTTGCCGGTGATGAATCGGGTGCTTTGACATTCTTAGGTGGCAGGTACGGCCTGGTTATGAGTACATGGCTTAGTTCTTTTATAGGGACAATTGGAGCCGTATTATTTTTATTGCTGACAGGATTTATTATTATCCTGACCTATTTTAAAAATTCGGTTGGATGGATTAAAAAACTATTTAAAGGAAATCCAAAAGAGAAAGAAAAAGAGGTATTCGAACTGGTTGATCTGGAAGAGGAAATCACTCCGGAAGAGTCGGTATCAAAAGTAATTGAGGATGATGATGTTATTAAGGCCATTTTTGACCCTGATGAAGAGGAAGATTCAATTGAAGTTGTGCCTGCAGAGGAAACGACACCTCATAAGGAACAGAAAGAAAATGACCTGGAATTAACAGTTGAGGAGCGTGTTGAAGAAGAAGATGATGATTTCGATCCGGGTATTATGGAAGAATATGATCCGACGCTTGAATTGTCAGGTTATAAACTTCCGCCGATTGACCTGTTGGTTGACCATGATTCCGGGAATGCCGAAGTATCAAATGAGGAATTGATTTCGAATAAAAATAAAATTGTAGAAACACTCAGGCATTATAAGATTGAGATCACAAAGATAAGGGCAACCATTGGACCTACAATTACCCTGTATGAAATAATACCGGCACCAGGGATAAGGATTGCCAAAATCAAAAACCTGGAGGACGATATTGCTTTAAGCCTTGCTGCTTTGGGTATAAGGATTATTGCCCCGATCCCAGGAAAAGGAACCATTGGAATAGAAGTACCTAACCAGAATCCCGAAACCGTATCGATGAGGTCGATAATAAGCTCGAAAAAGTTTCAGGAAAGTACGGCTGACCTGCCAATTGCTATCGGTAAAACCATTTCGAATGAGACTTATACTTTCGACCTTGCCAAAATGCCGCATATTCTTGTTGCCGGTGCAACAGGCCAGGGAAAATCGGTTGGATTGAATGTGATCATTGCTTCACTTTTATACAAAAAACATCCTTCAGAATTAAAGTTTATCTTTTTCGATCCCAAAAAAGTTGAACTTAGTTTATATACCTCGATTGAAAAACATTATCTCGCAAAAATGCCTGACGATGAAGAACCAATCATTACGGATATACAAAAGGTTAAAAATGTTTTGAATTCGTTGAATATTGAGATGGACCAGCGTTATGAGCTCTTAAAAAAAGCCCATGCCAGGAACCTCAAGGAATATAACAAAAAATTTGTAAGCCGAAGGTTAAATCCGGAAAAGGGGCACCGCTTTATGCCATATATCGTTGTTGTTATCGACGAATTTGCAGATATGATAATGACAGTGGGCAAGGAAATTGAACTACCGATTGCCAGAATTGCACAATTGGCCAGGGCAGTCGGGATTCATATGATTATTGCTACCCAGCGCCCGTCAACAAATATTATTACAGGTATAATTAAAGCTAATTTCCCAACCAGGATAGCCTTTAAAGTTGCTTCAATGATAGATTCACGTACGATTTTGGATACACCAGGTGCAAACCAGTTAATAGGCAAAGGCGATATGTTGATTGCATCTGGAAGCAGCCTGACAAGGGTGCAGTGTGCATTCATGGATACTCCTGAAGTTGAGGAGATTTGTAAATTTATTTCAGAGCAAAAAGGTTTCCCCGAAGCTTATTACCTGCCGGAATATACTGACAATGAAGGAGAATCGTTTGATGCTGATTTAAGCAATCTGGATGAATTATTTGAAGATGCTGCCCGGCTAATCGTTATAAACCAGATGGGATCTACCTCAATGATCCAGCGGAAATTCTCGATAGGCTATAACCGTGCCGGCAGAATTATGGACCAGATGGAAGCAGCAGGGATTGTAGGACCAAGTGAAGGCAGCAAAGCCCGGCAGGTATTAATCAGCGATGAGTACAGTTTGGAACAGTTATTGAACAGCCTCGTTAAATGAAAAAGATGAAAAAGATTTTATTATTGGCAGCCACTGTTTTTGCGGTTTTTTTTGCAAGTGCACAGGATCAGAAAGCAAAAGAAATTCTGGATGAGGTCAGCCGGAAAGCAGCTGAGTATTCAACAATTGAAGCTACTTTCAGTTATTCGATGGTTAATGAAGATGAAGGGATTGATGATGGATATTCAGGGACAATAAGTTTAAAAGGGAATAAATACTATGTTTATATTGCAGACATCCCAATGCTGATGGTTTCTGATGGGAACACAATCTGGAGTTATATGGAAGATGTTAATGAAGTTACAATTTCATCGGTTAAAGACCAGACTTCTGAACTGCTGGATCCGGCCAGGATTTTTACAATTTATGAACACGGTTTTAATTATAAATTCACAGGAGAAGCTACTGAAAACGGTAAACCGGTTTATAAAATTGATCTGATCCCTGAGACAGAAGAATTTGATTTTACCAAAATAAGCATATCCATTGATAAAAATACTATGATCATTGCCTCGGCAATAATGCTGGATGATATGGGGACTCAATATAAAATTGAAGTAAAAAAAGCAGAAGTCAATACACCTGTTGACGATTCAAAATTCACTTTTGATGTATCAAAATACGATGATATTGAGGTGATCGATTTCAGGTAAATCCTTATTTTTTCAGAAAAGATTCTATTCCAAGCCGGTAGGAATCCAAACCGAAGCCCATTATACAACCTTTACAAACAGGTCCTATTATTGATTTGTGCCTGAATTCTTCGCGTGTTAAAGTATTTGAAATATGAACCTCTACAACAGGAGTATTTACACTGGCTATTGCATCCCTGATAGCTACTGATGTATGTGTATAAGCACCGGCATTGATTATAATTCCTTCGTAAGTAAAACCAGCCTGATGGATTTTATCAATTATTTCACCTTCTATATTCGACTGAAAATATTCTAAATCAACAATCGGAAAAATTTCTTTTAATAAATTAAAATAAGAATCAAAATCCTTATCACCATAAGTACTTTTTTCTCTTTTGCCCAGTAGATTTAGATTTGGCCCGTTGATTATCAGTATTTTCATTATTTTAAAATTAATTTTTATTTATTATAACTTTTTTTATTTCTTTTCGTATTGCTTATTGTTTTCCAGGATATTATGTAAAAAATATTTTGTTATTTGCATTAATTTTCAGAAATTACCTAAACCAAAAGTAATTAAATCGGGTTACTTAACAAAGCTAAAACTATATTGTCATGAAATGGGAAGAAACAAAAAAAGGATATGAAAATTATCTGAAACTTGAAAAATCGCTTTCGCAAAACTCTGTTGCTGCTTATATTAACGACATTAACAAGCTGGAAGCTTTTCTTATTGATAATTTCGCTAAACTGAACCCTGACAAAGTTAAACTTCAGCATCTGAAGCAATTTGTGGAATGGTTAAATGAAAAAGGTGTTAGTCCACGTACGCAGGCACGTACTATTTCAGGCATAAAATCGTATTTTAAATACCTGCTGATTGAGGATAAAATAAACAGTGACCCTACATCATTACTGGAAGCACCCAAGGTTGGAAGGAAACTGCCTGATATTCTTTCAATTGAGGAAATAGATTCTTTAATCGATGCCGTCGATCTTGAAAAATCGGAAGGACAA
Organism: Prolixibacteraceae bacterium; assembly: GCA_016930735.1. Classification (GTDB taxonomy): domain Bacteria; phylum Bacteroidota; class Bacteroidia; order Bacteroidales; family Prolixibacteraceae; genus JABMQB01. Next base: position 5,993 of record JAFGGF010000308.1, on the reverse strand, counting down.
AGGAATAAAGCCATGCTGGAAACGCTGTACAGTTGCGGATTAAGGGTATCAGAACTGGTAAACCTTAAATTGACAAACCTGTTTTTTGAGCAGGGTTTTATTAAAGTTGAAGGGAAAGGAGATAAGGAACGTCTTGTCCCGGTAAGTAAAAACGGAATTTTGGAAATAAATAAATATTTAAGTGGTTACCGCAAAACTCTAAAAATTGACAAGGCAAGTGAGAATGTCCTTTTTCTTAACAGGCGGGGTAAAAAATTAAGCAGGGTAATGATTTTTACCATTATCAAAAACCTGGCTGATAAAGTAGGCCTTGAAAAAAGGATCAGTCCACATACATTCAGGCATTCGTTTGCAACACATTTAATTAACGGAGGAGCCGATTTAAGGGCAGTTCAGGAAATGCTTGGGCATGAATCTATTTTAACGACAGAAATTTATACCCACCTTGACCGTGATTATCTGAAGTCAACAATTCAGCAGTTTCACCCAAGGTCGTAAAAAAATATGGAAAATTATTTAATTGCAAATAAGGATGTTAAGATAAAATTAACATCCTTTTTGTATTTAACAGCATCTCTAATCCTCTTTCATTTAATGATTTAATGAATAATTGAAATTGTAAACCGGTTAATATTAGAGAAATTATTCCGGATTGTTATGTTTTACAGCAGCAAATTTTAAAAAAGGATTATTTTTGTGAACTGAGTGAATTAGATCTGTTGTTATTATAATGTTATTTATTAGGCTATTATGAAGAAAATTGATTTAACCGGGTATGGTATTACCGATGTGAGTGAAATAGTATATAATCCATCATATGAGCAGCTTTTTGAAGAAGAAATGAAGCCGGGCCTTAAAGGATTTGAAAAAGGGCAGCTTACAGAGCTTGATGCAGTAAATGTTATGACCGGAATTTTTACCGGGCGTTCGCCAAAAGATAAGTATATTGTTAAAGATGATATTACCAGGGATACAATCTGGTGGACCAGCCCCGGATCGCCTAATGATAACAAACCTGTTTCAACTGAAGTCTGGAATGAGCTAAAAGAAAATACTGTAAAACAGCTGTCAGGTAAGAGGTTATTCGTAATGGATACATACTGCGGGGCAAATCCTGATACACGGTTGAAAGTTCGTTTTATCATGGAGGTGGCATGGCAGGCACATTTTGTAAAAAATATGTTTATTCGTCCTACTGATGAAGAATTGGAAACTTATGAGCCGGATTTTGTTTCATTGAACGGTGCAAAAACAGTAAACCCAAAATGGAAAGAACATGGTTTGAACTCTGAAGTTTATACTGTATTCAACTTAACTGAAAAAATGCACGTACTTGGTGGTTCATGGTATGGCGGTGAAATGAAAAAAGGTATTTTCGCGATGATGAACTACTTCCTTCCATTACAAGGAATCGCAGCTATGCACTGTTCTGCCAATGTTGGTAAAAAAGGTGATGTAGCTATTTTCTTTGGGCTTTCAGGTACCGGTAAAACAACTTTGTCTACTGATCCGGAACGTGCATTGATTGGTGACGATGAACATGGATGGGACGATGAGGGTGTATTCAACTTCGAAGGTGGTTGCTATGCAAAAACCATACATTTGGACAAAGAAGCTGAACCTGAAATTTACAGCGCGATCAAACGAAATGCTCTGTTGGAAAATGTTACGGTTGATAAAGATGGCAAGATTGATTTTACAGATGGTTCGGTTACACAGAATACAAGGGTTTCATACCCGATTTATCACATTGAGAATATTATAAAACCGGTTTCAAAAGCAGGGCATGCAGACAAAGTAATCTTCCTGACTGCCGATGCATTCGGTGTACTTCCACCTGTTGCAAAATTAACACCGGATCAGACCAAATATCACTTCCTTTCCGGATTTACAGCAAAACTTGCCGGAACTGAGCGGGGTGTTACAACTCCACAGCCTACTTTTTCTGCTTGTTTTGGTGCGGCTTTCCTTTCGTTGCACCCAACTAAATACGGTGAAGAGTTAGTGAAAAAAATGGAAGCCAACGGAGCTGAAGCATACCTGGTAAATACCGGTTGGAATGGTACGGGAAAACGAATTTCAATTAAAGATACCCGTGGTATCATCAATGCAATCCTTGATGGTTCCATCGAAGGGGCTCCAACTAAAAACCTGCCAATCTTCAACCTTGAAATCCCTACTGAACTGAAGGGAGTTGAAACCGGTATACTTGATCCGGCTAACACATATTCTAATCCTGCTGATTGGGAAGGAAAAGCAAAAGACCTTGCTTCAAGGTTTATTAAAAATTTTGAAAAATATACAGATAATGAGGAAGGGAAAGCCCTTGTTGCTGCCGGCCCTCAATTATAATTGAAGATACGTAAGTTTTGATCCCGCTTTAACAGGCGGGATTTTTTTTTCGTAGCTTTACCTGTTTTCTTTTTTTAAAAGTAATTATGAATCTGTTCCAAAAGAAAAATTCAGTTATTCTCCTGTTACTGATATTAGCTTCAATAATACTCCGGTTTTATTCTTTTTTCCCGGCTGTAATGGATCATGATGAATCTACTTATCTGATTATAGGTAGGGACCTGGCTTTAGGCAAACAATTATATGTCGATGTTACCGATACCAAGCCAATTGGTATCTTCCTAGTTTATGCTGCATTTTATAAACTTTTTGGTTATTCAATTTTTATTACAAGGCTGGCGGTGGCGGTTTTAGTCGGAATTACTTCCTATTTACTATTTATTTCATCATTAAAACTTTTCAATGAAAAAAAATCAGCAATAGCTGCTGCATTAATTTACCTGTTTTATACCGCCACCTGGACCAAATACGGAGTAGCACCCAATACCGAACTTTATTTTAATTTAACAACCATTACCGGTTTTTACTTTCTCCTGAAAAATCGTAACTGGAGTTTTGTATTATCCGGTTTATTATTCGGGATCGGTTTTATGATCAAGTACCTGGTAATTTTCGACTGTGTTTTTCTTTTTGCTTTTTTCCTGATCAGGGAATTTGATACTGCGGGATGGAAAATAAAAAAGCCTGGCATTTTAAAATATTTATTGGCAGTAATTGCCTTTTCAATCCCATTTTTGGCTACCAATGCCTACTTTTATTTTACAGGGAACTATGATGCTTTTAAATACATCACATATGAATTACCGGCAAGGTATGGGCAAACACACGATTTAATAAAATATTTTATATTCCTGCTTGATTTTTTAGGTCGTTTTTTACCGGTCTCATTAATGGTTTTTTATGTACTTTTTTCAAAATCGGGGATAATAAAAAGATGGCAACTTATTATGTTTTTTTCGTGGATTTTTGGAATTATTATTGCCATGTACCTACCTGGAAAAATTTTTGGCCATTATTTGATCCAGCTAATGCTACCTTTCAGTTTAATTGCAGGTATGACCTTCCATCCTGAAATAAAAAAAGGCAAATTATTAACTGTAATTACAGGGAAAAAATACGGATATTATTTCCTGCTTGCCATATTTTTGATTATACAGTTTTTAGGGATTTCCGGAAAACTGACTGATAAGGATAAACCAAGGCAGGTGGCTGAATATCTGAAAAATAAAATGGACAAAAACGAATGGGTTTACCTCACGGATTATAAACACATTGTATATTATTTACTGGAAAGGGACTCTCCTACAAAGTATGTCCACCCATCATTATTAACAAATCCTGACCATGCAAGGGCTTTCGGGATTGATGGCAAAAAAGAAATAAAAGAAATAATTGAAAAACAACCAGACTGGATTGTGATGTATGACTTTAATAAATTTGTAAAAGGCAACATCGAAGAGAAATACAAACAGGACACTGCCTTTTTTGATGGTTTGGTTGAGGTTTATAAATTAGCCGATCAAAACTCTAAATAATATCTTCAAGTACAGTTTTAATTTCCGGGAATCTGAAAATAAATCCTGAATCCATTAATTTTTTTGGTACAACTGCAGGTGATTTGAGTAAAACTTCAGCAACTTCTCCCAGAAGAATTCTGAGAATGAAACCGGGAATTCTGAAAAATGCAGGTCGATTTAGTAATCCTGCAAAAGTTTTTGTAAAATCTTTATTTGATATTCTTTCCGGTGCAGCCAGATTATATGTTCCTGAAAAATTATTAATTTCAATAGCCAATATAAAAGCATTAACAACATCGTCGATATGGATAAATGGAAAAGCTTGCCTGCCATCACCAATTGTAGCTCCAAGCCCCAGTTTAAACGGAAACTTCATTTTTTTGATGATTTTAGAATCTTTACCAAGGACCAGCCCGATCCGGAAAATTACCCTGTTTATATCTTTCGGTAAACATTCGGATGCATCTTCCCAGTCTTTAACTACTTTTCCCAGGAAGCCATCGTTATAATTCAGGCTGCTTTCATTATGCAGGTTGTTATTTTTATAAATTCCCACAGCCGATGCCGAAATAAACTTTTCAGGACAGTCTTCAGCAGGCAGGATTTTTATTGCCTCAACAAGGTTCAAGGTTGTTTTTACCCGGCTTTCATAAATGATCCTTTTATTTTGTTTTGTCCATCTTGACATGATGGAAGCTCCGGCAAGGTTAATTACTGCATCTGAATTTTTAATGATTTCTGATAATTCTAATGCCGGCTTACTAAGCCATTCTCTTTTCACTTCTGTTATCAGGTGGTTACTTTTTTTAAGTTCTTTTATTAAAGCCTGACCGATAAATCCCGAAGAACCTGTAATTACGATTTTCATTACATTTAATAATTATTTGGACTAACAATAAATTTACTATTTAAGTTTGGTTAAATTTTAATGAAAAGCAACTGATTTACTACATTTGCACCACAAATGGCAAAAAAGTTACACATAATAGTGCGATTTCACAGGTGGAGGCTTAAACATTTAAGTGAGCGCACTTTTATAACACTACTGAGTATAATAGTCGGTTTCCTGTCAGGGCTGGCAGCTGTAATCATCAAAAACTCAGTCAGGCTTACAAAATCATTTGTTGATTCCATTGTCTCGCAGGAAGTACACAATTACATCTATTTTGCATTGCCGTTACTCGGAATTATTTTAACCACACTTTTTGTTATTTATCTGATAAGGCGTCCCGTACGGCACGGGATACCGAATGTTTTAAACAGTATTTCGAATATGAAAGGCAGGTTAAGTAACCACAACCTTTTTTCTTCGATAATTGCCAGTTCACTTACTGTGGGTTTTGGAGGTTCAGTCGGATTGGAGGGACCAACCGTGGCAACCGGGTCGGCATATGGTTCGTGGTTGGCAAAGTATTTCCGTTTAAATTATAAAAATACGATACTGATGCTTGCCTGCGCATGTGCAGGAGCAATGGCAGCAATTTTTAAAGCACCCATCGCAGCAATTGTTTTTGCCGTGGAGGTCATAATGATCGACCTTACGGTATTTTCACTTGTGCCTCTTCTGCTGTCGTCAGCAACCGCAGTGGTAACCTCTTATTTGTTTCTGGGGCAGGATGTTTTGTACCCTTTTGATGTAAAACAGGCTTTTATCCTGAGTGACCTGCCCTATTACATTGCTCTTGGTATTTTCACCGGATTTGTATCGGTCTATTTTTATAAAACCTATGTATTTTTAAGCGATTTTTTTGATAAACTGAAAAAACGGTATATAAAGATAATTATTGGTGGTACCTCCCTCGGAATTTTGATATTCGTTTTTCCATCGTTATACGGAGAAGGTTATGAAGCAATCAATTCCGGTTTGGAAGGAAACCTTGATTATTTGTTTAATAACAGCCTTTTTTATAACCTGAGTGACCAAATCTGGGTTGCATTAATATTGCTTTGCCTGGTAATTTTATTTAAAGTGGTAGCTACCTCACTGACTTTCGGAGCCGGTGGTGTAGGTGGTATTTTTGCCCCGACTCTTTTTATGGGCGTTAATACCGGATTATTATTCTCATATATTGTTAATACTTTAAATTTAAAGCATATCAATACCAATAATTTTGCACTTATAGG
>JAFGGF010000048.1 GCA_016930735.1 Prolixibacteraceae bacterium | reverse complement strand
GGCAGGGAGTTCAGGATCAAGGAATTGAAAGATAAAATAAAGGAACTGGAAAGTAAATTAAAAGGCCAGTAATTTAATTATGTAAATACCTGATTTAGTCATTTTTTCACATACAATAAGGAATTCCCCTATTTTTACTATTTTTATCAAACAGTATTTTTACAGCTTGAGAATTGTTATCATTGGAATTTAAATTTCTTAATATCATCTACTACTCATATTAAATCAATATCTGGGTAAGAGGTATAAAACTTAAAAATTAAATGCTTGAAGGTAGGAATGATGATCAGTCAATCAATCTGATTAATGATGATATTTTTAAAACCATTGTAGAGAATACCGATATTATGATATCAGTAACAACTTTCGGTATTAAACCAAGGTATTTATATTTGAATCCCTGCCACGAAAATATTATGGGCTATAAACCGGAAGAGCTCCTTGGTAAAAACGGCTTCGATTTTATTCATCCTGAAGATAAAATAAAGCTCCTGCCCCTGTTAAAAAATTACTTGCAAAGAAAGGTAAATGAAATATTTAAACGTACGGGAGAAGATATTTCCGAAGTGTTGGAATTCAGGGCTAAAAATAAAAATAACCAATGGCGTAATTTTGAATGTTTTGCAAAGTTGATACCCGGAAACAGGATTCTTTTTATATCGCGTGATATTACTGAGAAGAAAAGAATAGAATCGGAACTGCAAATTGTAAAAACCGACTGGCAGGCAATTTTTAATTCGTTAAAGCAACCTGCTATCATTTTAAATAAAAATTTCAGGGTTATCGATGCCAATCAGGAAGTAATTCAAAAAACAGGTTTATCGATAAATGACATAAAAAAGAAAAAATGTTTTGAGATTTTCCATTCTGAAAATGCATGTTCTCCTGCATATGGTTGCCCCCTTAAAAAATTAATACTATCGGAAGATACTGAAACAATTGACATAGAAATGGAAACCCTTGGCGGTACATATATGGTTTCCTGTACTCCGGTTTTTGATAAAAACAGGAAAATAGATAAGATAATTCACATTGCAACTGATATTTCAGAACGAAAAAAAATAGAGTTGGCTTTAAAAGAAAACGAAGAAAAATACCGCACAGTTGTTGAGACAGCCCAGGAAATGATTTTTATAATTAAAAACGGCATAATTAAGTATGTAAATAAAGCATTATTAAAAGCTAATAATGTAAATGAAGATGCCCTGATTGGAAAAAAATTCCTCGATTTTGTGACACCTGATGAAAAACAACGGGTTGCCGAAATTTATAAAAACCGAATGGAACAGGGAATTGATTTTCTTACTTACGAATCAAAAGCTATAACCTTAACCGGTGAAATCAGGGAAGTTGAGGTTTCGTCAACTTTCATTAATTTTGAAGGAGAACCTGCCACACTGGTTATTTTACACGATATTACCGATAAGAAAAAAGCAATAAGGGAGTTACAGGATTACCGTGAACACCTTGAAGAAATAGTTAAAAAAAGGACGCTTGAACTGGAAGAAAAAAATAAAGAATTGGAAGACTACAACCAGTTATTTATTGGCAGGGAATTCAGAATCAAAGAATTAAAGGATAGAATAAAGGAACTGGAAAATAAATTTTTGAATCAGTAACCGTTAGCTTTATTGCAATGATTTTTTATTTTATCGTAATATTTTTAAGGAATTTCCTTATAGATTGCAAATACTGCTTTTTCTATTTTTACCTGATTAGTATTACCGTTTTTTAATGTAAACAAGAATGAATCCATCGTCTGGTTTTTTTGAAAATATTGTGGAAAATATTGAAGATGGCCTTTTTGTATGTAACAGGAATGATGTTATTATATATGCAAACAAGGCCATGGAAAAAATAACCGGCATAGCTATCAGTAAAATTCTTGATAAGAATATATTAAGAGATTTCCCTAATGAATCAACAAAGGAGTTTAATAATTATTACCTGAAAGCTAAAGAAACTTTAAAAACTGTATGGTATGAAACATTTGTTAAAACACCTTCCGGAAAAGATACCTGGCAAAATGGATGGATGGTTCCGGTATTAAGCCCTGAAGGTGAATTCGATGGAATAATTACAACTGTAAGAATCGTAACAAAACGTATAATTACAGAAATAATCCTGAAAGAAAATGAAGAAAAATATAAATCATTGATTGAATCATCACCCGACGGAATTGTTGTAATTAATAATAAAGCAGTTGTAACAAACATAAATAAATCATTTACAGAAATAACAGGATTTGAAGAAAACCGGTTTGTTGGAAAAAATGTTTTTTCAATCCCGACTTTAGTAAAACAGGATTTTTCATTTTACAAAAAAATTTTAAAAGATCTGTTATCGGGTAAAAATCCCGGAACATTTGAATTTAACTGGAAACATGCTTCAGGCGAAATAAGAAAAGGCGAAGCTAAAACCAGCTTTATAAAGCAGGAAAATAAAATAACCGGAATCCAGGCAATATTAAGGGATATTACGGAAAAATCAAAAGTGCAGGATGCCCTGAAAAAAAGTGAAGAAAAATACAGGTTGCTGGTTGAAAACCAGAACGATTTAATGGTAATAATTGATTCTGCAAAAAATATATTATTTGCTAGTCCGAATTACTGCCAGACATTTGGTGTAACTGAACAGGAAATACAAAACAAATCATTTGTTCCGTTAATCCATGAAGATGACCGTGAAGCCGTTTTAAAATCAATTGAGTCGGTAATGAATCCTCCTTATAAAACCTACCATGAGGAAAGGGCAAAAACGGTGGATGGCTGGCGGTGGTTCGGCTGGTCGTTACGTGGTAATTCTGACTCAAAGGGGAAAACTAATGAAATTGTTGCAGTTGGAAGGGACATAACCGATAAAAAAGAGGCAGAAAAAGCATTGTTTGAAAGTGAAGAGAAATTTAAGGCAATTACAGAATATTCCAATGACGCAATCTTCCTTGCAAACAAAAACGGCGACTATGTTTATGCCAATAAAGCTGCAAGCAGAATGCTTGGATATTCAGTCAACGAAATTTCAAAGCTGAATATTAAGGATATTGGCACCCAGGATATAAGTGGTAACAGATTCCGGAAGATTTTGGAAAAAGGCCATTTATATGATTATTTTGAGTTAAAAAGGAAAGACGGAGTTATAATTAAAGCCGACCTGAACGCAATTGTCCTTCCCAATGGATTATTGTTTGCACAATGCCGCGATATTACCGGAGATATACAAAGAAAAATAGCTTTAAAAGAAAATGAAGAAAAATACCGGACCTTGCTTGAAAATACCGGCGCAGGAACTGGGTACTATGACCTTGAAGGAAATTTAATCCTTTTTAATAATCTGGCTGCATCGCTTATGGGTGGTAATCCGGAAGACTTTACCGGAAAAAATTTATTTGAACTGTATGGTGAGTTGTCAGGCAATACATACCTGAAAAGAATTAAAAAGGCTGCCCATTCTGAAAAAAGTGAGGATTATGAAGATGAAGTACAGCTTCCTTCAGGAACCTCCTGGTATTTATCAACTTATTCAAGGATAAAAAATGCAGAGGGAAATGTTATTGGAGTTCAAATAATTTCAAAAGATATTACCGAGCGTAAAGAATTGGAAATCAAACTCACCGAACATCAAAACAGATTAGAAGAAACTGTAAATCAACGAACCAGTGAATTATTGGAAAAAAACAGGGAACTGGAAGAGAAAAACAAGGAATTGGAAGAATACAACCAGCTGTTTGTCGGGCGTGAATTCAGGATCAAAGAATTAAAAGACAGAATAACAGAACTGGAAAAAAAGTTACAATAAAGGATGAAATTATTTGAAAATATTTATGGAAAAACTCCTGTTAAAAGTATTGAAGAAGAAAAAGAAATAATTCTGCATATTACCCTGATTTTACTGAACATCACAGGTATCCCGGCAATAATAGCTGCAATTGCCGAAGCTGTTCAATTCGGAATGTCAATCACTGCATTTCTTTATTGTATCCTTTTCATGCCAATTGTATTGGCTTTGGTTTTCAGAAACAGGCTTTCGTTTAATCAAAAAGTTTGGATGTTGATCTCAGCAGCATTCTTTATAGGCAACCTTGTAATGTACAATGAAGCTTTTTTTGGAGCTACTTTTCCCATCTATTTAACAATTATTGCCTTTATTACATTATTCTTTGGACTAAGACAGGGAATATATCTGTTATTAGTTTGTATAATATCAATGATTGTTTTTTCAACTCTTTTTGTAAATAAAATTATAATTGTCCCTGAAGAAGTAAAAGAAAGCAGCCAGAATATAGCCACCTGGGTTTCCGTAATTATCAGTTTCCCTTACCTGGCAGGTATTATCGCCTATTGTATAGCCCGCATGAATAACAGGCTTATTGCTAATATTCAGTATAATTCTGAACTTGCAGAAAATCTGAAAAAAACAAATGATGAATTGATAAATATCAAAAAAAACCTCGAAGGCCTTATTAAAAAAAGGACTGCAGAATTAGAAAAGAAAACAGAGGAACTGTTGAATTCAAATAATCAGCTTCTATCGAAAAACGAAGAATTACAGGAATACAATGATCTTTTTGTTGGCCGTGAATTCAGGATCAAAGAATTAAAAGATAAAATACAGGAACTGGAAAAAATAATAAAAAGTCAATAACAAAATGGCAAACAGCATTAAGAAAATTATTTTCAGTGGAGCTGTAAAAGGTATTCACAACGAGATGAATCTGAATCCTTTTACCTTAAAATTTCCAGATGAAACAGAATCAGAATACAAAAAATACCATTTCCTTTACTCTGTTGATTTTGTGCGGGTGGCATTATTATTTTCGATGGTTTTTTACTTGTTGTTTAATATTCTTGACTATGTGGTTTTCACCGAAAACCAGCTTTTATTTTTGTTGGTCAGAATCGGTATTTGTATCCCTGCGGCCATAATTATTCTTGGAATAAGCAAGGATTCATTTCTTAAAAGAAACTGGCAGGCTGTGTTGTCAATCATGGTTATAATCGCGGCAGCAGGGATAATCCTGATGATTATTTTAAGCAACAAAATTTTTCAGCACGGTTATTATGCCGGACTTATTCTGGTTCTGATTTTTAACTATTTCTTTTGCCGTCTGAGTTTTATTTGGGCTTCAGCAACAGGGTGGATTCTATTTTCAATTTATCTGATTGCCGAATTACTGTTTTTTGATATTTCTTTTGAAATCCTTTTTATGTATGCATTTTTCCTTGGAAGCGCTAATTTTTTCGGAATGGCAGGCAGTTATTTTTTCGAATACCAGATGCGAAGGGAATTTTATACCATTCAGTTACTTGAAAAAGAAAAACAGAGTGTTGAAGATTTAAATAAAAACCTTGAAATAAAGGTTGCTGACAGGACTGCTGCCCTGGAAAAGATAAATGCTGAGCTATCAGAAAAAAATAAATCACTGATTGCAGCAAAAAAAGAGCTTTCGGAACATAAAACCGGATTGGAAAAGATAGTTGAAAAACGCACAAATGAGTTGCAGGAAAAAATATCGGAACTCGAAAACTATAACCAGTTGTTTGTTGGCCGTGAATTCAGGATCAAAGAATTAAAAGATAAAATTCACGAACTCGAAATGCAGCTTAATAATAAATAAAGCTGATTTTACCGGTATTCAAAATAAAAAAAATAAGGAAATTCCTTATTGCTTTTTATTTAAAAACAAATTATCATAGTTTTTTTTAAAAAACTATGATTAAATTGTGAGGATTATCGAATAAAACCGATCAAAATGAAATATCCCAGCTTACTGAACAGGATTATCACTGGGCTGATAATCAACTCATCTATAGTCCTTTTGCTATGTATTGTTTTTATCAGAAACATTCAAAAAATCGATTCTGTCAATAAAGACCTGATTGAACACCCTTTTACAGTGAGCAATGCTGTAAAAGATGTTCATATCGGCATTACTTCCATTCACCGTTCGATGAAAGATGTTTCACAGTCACCTAGCGTAGAAAGCCTTGAAGAAGCCAATTTAAAAGTAGAAAATTACGATAACGGAGTTATTGAATCATTTAAGATTATTGCTGAAAGGTACCTTGGGGATAAAGAGGATGTTAATACTGCATTAAAATCATTTGAGAACTGGCGGCCTATCAGGGCAGAAGTTATAGCGCTCGCAAAAGAAGGGAAAAACGGCGATGCCTACAATATTACAGCCCAAAAAGGAGCCCAATATGTTGATTCATTGCTAAAGCAAATTAAGGTTATTGAAAATTTTGCCATGAATAAGGCAAATGAAATTAATTCCACTTCAGAACAAATATCAAAAAAAACAGTAAGGAATTCTGTTATTTACCTTTCTGTTGCTGCATTACTGTTTCTGATAATCACAAGCTGGTTTTATACAGGTTTGAGTAGCCCCCTAAAAAAAATCACATCCCGTATTAATTCAATTTCCAAATCAGATCCGTTGAATTTTCCAATACCGGAAACCAAGAATATCCTTTCTGTCCTTCACTCATCAGTCGATAACCTTGAAAGCCTCGTGCATAATCTTGAAACATTGGTTTTAAAAAGGACACAGGAACTGGCAAATGAAAAAGAATTTACGGAGCTGGCCCTGAACAATCAGATTGATACATTTTTTGTATTTGATCCTGAAGAGGGGAAGGCAATCAGATGGAACAAAACGTTTACTGAAATTTCGGGATATTCCGATAAAGAAATTGCAAAGTTAAAAGTACCCGATAGTTATTACAGCCCCGAAGATTTAAAAAATGTTGAAAAAATTAACAGTGAAGTTTATAATACCGGATATGGAATGGTCAAACTTGACCTGACAACCAAAAAAAGAGAAAAAATTCCGTTTGAATATATAATAACAAAATTAACCGATAAAAAAACAGGAAAATTATACCTCGTTTCAATCGGCAGGAATATAAAAGAAAGGTTGGCCCGGGAAGCAGAACTTGAAAAATACAGGAATCACCTTCAGGCATTGGTAAATGAACAAACCGAAGAAATACAGGCGATTAATGAGGAATTAAAAACTGCAAACGAAGAACAGGCTTCGTTAAATGAAGAACTTGCAGCATCAAATGAAGAACTGGTGGCAACCAACGAAGAATTGGCAACAGCAAACAACGACCTGGAAAGGTTAACCAATAAACTTACTAAATCGAATAAAGAATTAATTGAAGCAAACAGTGAGCTTGAACGGTTTAACAGTCTGTTTGTCGACAGGGAATTCAGGATTAAAGAGCTAAAAGAACAAATAAAAGAACTGAAAAACAAATTGGAAAAGAATGAAAATTAAGCCAGGCAATGATGTTAGTATTAAACGAAGTATTTTCTTTTCGTTGATTTTTATGGCAACCCTGTCTATTCTGTTAATTGGAAGTACCTGGTATATAATAGAAAATCAAAACCTTAAAAGATCAATTGAAAACCTGAACAGCAGGGAACTTGAAATTCAGAAAAATTATTTAAAATATGAAGTAAACCAGGTTATATCTGATATAGAATTCAGGATGGAATATAATAAAGAAATTCCTGAAGACGAATTAAAAAGCATTATACTCGACTGGATTGCCCAACTCAGGTTAGTCTATGGAGGTTATATTTTCGTTAACCAAACGGATGGAAAAGCATTGGTTTTTGATGGCAAAAAAGTTGAAGGTTATAAAAACATTTCTGATTTGACCGACCCAAACGGGCTAAGGCTTTTTGACATTGAAAAAGAAGCATATTCCCTTCCAGACGGCAGGTATATGGAATATTTATTTAAGCCCATGGATTCGGATATTCCGGAAGAAAAACTCTCATATATAAAAGGGTTTCCGGATTGGGAATGGATTATTGGTGCTGGCATATACAAACAGGCTCCAGCACAAATGATTAAAACACTTGAATTGGCTTATTACAAAAACTTCGAAAAAGAACTGATAGCAATTGCCTTGTTATCATTTATACTTATTGTGATCAGCTATTTTATTGTTAAACATATTGATTCGAGGCTTTACAGTCAGATAAATTTACTAAAAGGCTCTCTTCAGAAAGTTGCTCAGAAAGATAATTTTATTAACCTGGACAAAATTCAGTTCGATGAATTAAAAAAGATTGCGGGTTCTGTTAATGAAATGATACAGCAGAAAATGAATCTTACAATGGAAATTTTAGAAAAAGATCAAAACCTGAAATCAATTTTTGAAGCTGCCGAAGATGTAGGGTTCATTATTACCGAACTAAAAGATAATAAAGCAATTATAAGAGAATTCAGCCCGGGAGCTGAAAAAATGCTTGGTTATAAAAAACAAGAAATAATCGGGCAGGAAGCTATTGTTATCCACTATAAAGAAGATTATACGAACTTTTTAAAAATCCAGAATTTATTATTAAACGGATTAAAGGGTTTTAACGGTGAAACACGATTGGTTTTAAAAAATAAAAGTACGGTTACTGTCCTTTTTTCAATGCACCCTCTTATTTCCAATAATAATACAATGAACATAATTGCTGTTATTATTGACATAAGTAAACGTAAAAATGCCGAAAAAGAACTGGAAAAGTTAAAAAACGAACTGGAAGAAAAAGTTGCGGAGCGGACCCTGGAAATTGTTGAAAAAAACAAAGAGCTGACTAAGAAAAATGAAGAACTTGAACATTACAACAATTTATTCGTAGGAAGAGAATTCAGGATCAATGAATTAAAAATAAAAATTAAGGAACTGGAAGAAGCTATTGCCAGGAGGAATTAGAATTGCAGGCAAATACTTTTAATACAATAAAGAAAAATACATTTTGAAATAATCAATTTGAAACAAAGTAATATTAAAGGAATAATTAAACAAATCCTGTTTCTATTCTGCAGGTGTAAATAAAAAGCATAGTTGAATATTAAGTTATAAATATGATTGCTCACGAACTATTCCAAATAATGCTTGATCTTTGCCCCATAAAAGATAAAAATAAGGTTTTATCGATTTTTAACGAAAAAGTAAAAAGCCTGTTTAAAAATATAAGTATTGAATATGTAAGTGGGCAAAAACCAAATGAAAAATTCAAATATGAACTTAAATCAGGTTCAGATTTTTACGGAACGATAGTATTTAATAATGAATATAAAAAATTAACAGAAGAAAATAAATATTACCTCAATAGTTCATGTTCGTTATTAACGGTAATACTTGAAAAAATTGCCAACGAAGAATTATTAAAATCTGATAAAAAAGCCCTGGAATCGATCACAAAAAAACAGAATACAGAAATAAAGGAAAGTGAAGCAAAATTCATGGAATTGTATGAAAATACACCTGTGGCATTATTTCGTTCAACTGTGGAAGGCCATGTTCTTGAAGTTAACATGGAAATGGTCAGGATGTATGGATTTGACTCTAAAGAAGACCTTTTAAACAGGCCGGCAGTTGATTATTACACAGATCCCGGTGACAGGGAAAAAATTATCGGGTTATTGCAAAAAACCGGTGAGGCACTAAACATTATTTCAAAAGAAACTAAAAAAGACGGTTCTTTATTGTGGGTTAAATCGAATTACAGGGCAACCTTCGATCCTGAAAATCCAACAAAAATCAAACACATCGATGGGGCCGCAATTGATATCACGGCGAGCAAAGATTATGAGCATGAATTGAACAGTTACAGGGATGAACTGGAAGAAAGGGTAAAAAAAAGAACCAATGAAATTGAAAATCAATCAGTTAAATTAAAAGAATCGCAAAAAGCCCTTACATTCCTCCTTGCCGATGTAAATGAATCGAGGAAAGAACTTGAAAATGTTGTAAAAGAACTGGCCGAAGTAAATAAAGACCTTGAATCGTTCTCCTATTCAGTCAGCCACGACCTCCGGGCTCCCTTGAGGGCAATCAACGGGTTTACCCAGATACTGAAAGAAGATTATTACAATGTACTCGATGATGAAGGTAAAAGGATCATGAACGTTATAATCTCCAACGTTAACTCCATGACCCAACTAATTGATGACCTGCTTGCATTTACAAGGATAGGAAGGAAAGTGCTGGTTAAAAACATAATAAACACAAATAATTTTATCAGGACTATTGCTGATGAATTAATTTCACCTTTGCAGAAAAAGCCTGCAATTATTATTGATGAATTGCCGGAAATATTAGGCGACCTGAACTTATTAAAACAGGTATTTATAAACCTGATTTCAAATGCAATAAAATTTACAGGTACTGTACCCGAACCAGCAATAAAAATCAGCGGTAAAGAAGAAAGTAAAATTGTGCAGATAACAATTGAAGATAATGGAATTGGTTTTGATAATAAATACGGAGAAAAAATATTTGAAGTATTTCAACGGCTTCACACAGTAAATGAATATGAAGGGGCCGGTGTTGGGTTAAGCATAGTAAAAAAGATAGTTGAAAAACACGATGGAAAAATAATAGCTTATGGCACACCCGGCAAAGGTGCCAGATTTACAATACACCTGAAAAAATAAAATTCAATGGAAAATAAAGAGATTGATATTTTACTAATTGAAGATAATCCCAACGATGCTGAACTAACAATGCGTGCCTTGCGAAAAAAGGACCTTGCAAATAACCTGCACTGGATAAAAGACGGAGAAGAAGCGCTTGATTTTTTATTATCAGAAAATAAAAATGCACGATTAAAATATAACCTGAAAATGATACTACTTGACCTCAAATTACCAAAAATAAGTGGATTTCAGATCCTTAAGCATATTAAAAACAATGAAAACCTGAAAAATATACCGGTAGTAGTATTAACTTCTTCAAAAGAAGACAGGGATCTTTCAGAATGTTATAGTAATAGTGTAAACAGTTATATTGTTAAGCCGGTCGATTTTTCTGAGTTTATGGAAACTGTTTCCAGCATTGGCATATACTGGCTGAACCTGAACCAATCGATAAAATAAATATGAGCCTGCGACACGCAATAAAAATTTTAATACTTGAAGACTCAAGTGAAGATGTTGAACTGAATGTCAGGATTCTGCAAAAAAATCTGGAAATGCCATTTAATTATAAACTGGCACAAAACAGGAATGAATATATTCAGTTAATACACGAATACAATCCTGATATTATCTTATCCGACTACCAACTTCCGGGATTCAACGGGCTTGAAGCCCTGAAAATAGCATTGAAAGGAATTCCGGGAATACCCTTTATTATAGTTACAGGATCGGTAAATGAAGAAACTGCAGTTAACTGTATGAAAGCCGGTGCCTGGGACTATGTTATAAAAGAAAACCTGATAAGGCTGGTCCCGGCTATTAATAGTGCAATTGAAAAACAAAAATATATAATTGCCCAGAAAAATACTTCCGATGCCCTGGAAAAAAGCGAACGCGAACTTACGGCAATTTTTAATAATACCCCTGCTGTAATAATGGTTGTTTCAGACGATTTAAAAATCATAAAAATCAATAAAACCGGATTGCAGATATCAAATAAACAGTTTGATGAAATGTTTGGCAAGCCGATCGGATATGCTCTTTTATGCAAATACTGTAATAATATTGACACATGTGGAAACAGTGAAGAATGTGCAAACTGTGGCATAAAAAATCTGATCAAATCCACTATCCGGTCAGGAAAAAATAAAAACACCACTGAAACCATTATCGAATCGGAAGTTGATGGTATGTTCTATACAAGAATGTACCTGTGCTATTTTGAACAACTGTATGATAAACCTGAAAAAACAGCGCTTTTGACCCTTATTGATATAACCGACAGGAAAAACACTGAAAAAAAATTAATTGAAAGCGAACAAAAGTTCCGCGAACTGGCAGATACTTTGCCTGAAATAGTATTTGAAATAGACAAAGATGGTAAATTTGAATTCCTGAATAAAAAAGCTTTCCAAAAATATAACCTTGATTTAAATTCAACAGATATTAGACAACTTAAACTAACAGATTTTATTCACCCTGAAGACCTGGAAAAAATTTTTGATAATATGTCGCGTGTTTTCACCGGTGAAAAATTTTCAGGGAACGATTACAAATCAAAACTTCCTGATGGAACTACCGGCTATTTTCAGATTTTTAATTCTCCAATTATAAAAAATAATAAAGTTACAGGCATAAGGGGAATTGCAATTGATATTTCAGAGCGTAAAAAACTGGAAGTTGAGTTAACAAAACACAAGGAACAACTTGAAGAACTGGTTCTGGAAAGGACAAAAGAGCTGGAAAAAAAAGCTGCCCAGATAAAAGAATCACAACTGGCCCTGAGCTTCCTCCTCGATGACGTAAATGAATCAAGAGAGGAATTAATGGCTTCCAACAGGGAAATCAAAAAGCTATCGCAAGCGCTTGAACAAAGCCCTACATCAGTAATAATTACAAATATTGAAGGGAATATTGAATATGTTAACAAAAAATTTACGTTGGTTTCCGGATATACTTTTGAAGAAGCCATAGGTAAAAATCCAAGGATTTTAAATTCGGGAAAACATTCAAAAGAATTTTTTATCCAGCTCTGGGACAAAATTATTTCCGGTAAAAACTGGTATGGCGAAATATGCAATAAAAAGAAAAACGGAAATTTGTATTGGGAATATACATCCATTTCGCCTTTGCGAAATTCTGAAGATAAAATAATAAATTTTATTGCTGTTAAAGACGATATTACCGAACGAAAAGAAATAGAGGAAAAACTAAAAGAATATACTGAAGAGCTTGAAGTTTTTAATAAGGCTATGGTCGACAGGGAATTAAAAATAATAGAAATGAAGGAAGAAGTCAACCGGCTTTGCGACGAATTAGGCAGAGAACAAAAATATCCCCCGGTGTGGAATGAAAAAAATATAATTAATTAGAAATGTTGGTAAACAGAGATCTATTTTTATTTGAGAATATCCCTGCAGGAGTTTCGGTAACCACTCCTGAAGGTATTTTTATCGATGCCAACCAGGTTTTAATTGATATGTTGGGATACGACAATAAAGAAGACTTTTTAAAAATCAAATCGATCGATATTTATGCTGATAAAAACGAACGGGAAAAGTTGATTGAAAAACTTAAAAAAGGAATTGTTAAAAACTACAGGATAAAAGGGAAGCGTAAAAACGGAGAATTTATCTGGCTTTCAATATCTGTAAATCCAACTAAAAATAAAGACGGGAAAACAGAATATATAGACATTATTGAAGATATAACCCAGGAAATTGAATTAAACAGGAAAGTCAGGGAAAAAGAAGAATTATTCCAGTTACTTTCGGAAGCGACTTTTGAAGCCATTTTTATTTCAGAAAAAGGAGTATGCCTGAATCAGAATAAAACAGCTGAAAAAATGTTTGGTTACACTCTTTTGGAAGCAACTGGCAAAATGGGGACTGATTGGATCCATCCTGATCACAGGGAGTTAGTGATGCAAAACATGATTTCAGGAAGTGAACGTCCATATGAAGTTATTGCATTACGAAAAGACGGGTCAACCTTCCCCGCAGAGATTCAGGGGCGTATGACCCGGTTTCAGGGGAAAAATATAAGGATTACCGCACTGAGGGATATTTCAGAACAAAAGAATGCCGACCTTGAAAAAAGGAAAAGCCAGGAACAATACAGGGCAATTGTAGAAACACAAAATGAATTAATCTGCAGATGGAAACCTGATGGTACAAGGACTTTTGTAAATAAGGCATACGCCGATTATTACAAAAAAACAATGGATGAACTGGAAGGAGTTTCATTTGTAAATGATTTAAATGCTGAATCTTGGAAAAAACTTCAGCAAAAAATAAATAAACTGACTGCTTCTGACCCTGTTGCTGTAAATGAGCATAAATCGGAAATAAACGGAAAGGCAGTATGGAAAGAATGGACCGACCAGGCACTGTTCGATTCAAAAGGGAACATTTATGAAATCCAGTCAACAGGAAGGATCATTACAGAAAGGAAACTGGCTGAACAGAAATTGAAAGAGAGTGAAACCCGGTACAGGATATTATTTGAGAAATCATCGGATCCCACCCTTTTAATTGAGAAAGGTATTTTTACAGAATGCAACAAAGCAACCGTTGAATACCTGAGATTTGACAATAAAGAAGAAATAACAGGTAAGGCTCCCTGGGAACACTCACCTGAATTTCAACCCGACGGGCAACTTTCAAAAGATAAAGCCATTAAATTGATGGAAGAAGTTGTGGAAAAAGGAAACAACCGTTTTATCTGGCTTCACAAAGATAAATATGAAAAAGACCTTTGGGTCGATGTATCATTAACCCTGATCCCCGGTGATGAAAACAACAGGATATATACTGTTTGGCGTGATATTACCTCACAAAGGCAGGCTGATATTAAATTGCTTGAAAACCAATCACTTTTAAAAGCAACACTTGAATCGACAGGCGAAGGCATACTTGTTGTGAATAATAAGGGAGTTGTAACACATTATAATGCAAACTTCCAGAAAATATGGAATATTCCCGAAGAAATAATACAAACAAATGATGATAACAAATTAATTGAACACGTTTTATCTCAGTTGAAAGATCCCGGTTCGTTTCTTGCAAAAGTAAAACAGCTTTACAAATCAAATGAAATTGATTACGATACCCTTGATTTTAAAGACGGAAGGAAAATAGAACGCCATTCATATCCCCTAATAATTGAAAACACAGTTGAAGGTAGAGTCTGGAGCTTTAACGATATAACCAAACAATTTGAAGCCCAGGAAAAAATCAGGGAAAGTGAGATGCGGTTCAAACAATTGGTTGAAAACCTGCCGGATGCAATTTTCGTGACTGAACTGGGAGGAACAGACAAGGGGAAAATTCTGGACATTAATCCTGCTGCGGAATTACAAACAGGATACACCCGGGATGAACTTCTTTTAAAAAAAATAGGAGATGATCTACTTGAAATATATGATGAGGAAAAATTTGCCGGCGATGAAGAAACGCTTTTAAAAGAGGGGAAATTAAGGCTTGTTGAGAAAAAAAGAAGGAAAGACAATTCAATATATTGGGTTGAAGTAATAATTACTACAATTGTACTTTACGGAAGAAAAGTTGCACTTGCTGTTAATCGTGATATTACTGAACTTAAAAAGTCAGAACAGGCGCTGGAAGAAAGCCGGAAAAATTTATCACTGATTTATGAAACTGCCGGAGTCGGTTTATTCAGGGTTGGTATTAAAAAAGATAATTCTTTCTATATCCTTTCCGTAAACAATACATACCTGCAAATTACAGGCCGTAATTCCAACGAAGTTGTTAATAAAGAAGTCCGTGAATTTATGTTGCCCCAATCTGCCAAAATAGCCATTGAAAAGTATAATCTTGCAATTAAAAACAAACAAACCGTTTCGTGGGAGGAAACATCTATACTTCCTTCCGGAGAAAAAACCGGAGCCTTATCTGTCACACCTGTTTTTAATGATAATGGAGAATGTACTTCGCTGATTGGTGTTGTCCACGATATAACCTTAAAAAAACAAAACGAAGCCCAAATCATCAAATCGCAGGAAGAACTTGAAAAACTGGTTCATTCCAGGACTGTCGACCTCGACAGGTCGAGAAAGGCAGCAATGAACCTGTTGCAGGATTCAAATGAACAACGTAAAATAGCAGAGGAAGCCCTACAGAACCTGAAAAAATCAAATGCAGAAATCCAGCGGCTCTCTCAGGCTGTGGAACAAAATCCTGCTGCATTGTTAATAATCAATACAGAAGGTAATATAGAATATGCAAATAAATATTACACTCAAAAAACAGGATACTCTTTTGATGAAATTTCAGGTAAGAATCCTAAAATAGGATTATTCTCAAATACCCTCCCTTTAAAGAAAAAAACAATATGGGATGAAATTAACAGCGGAAAAACCTGGAGTGGTGAAATTGAAATAAAATCAAAAAATGAGGAAATCTTCTGGGAATCCGTTTCAATATCTCCACTTTATGATGAAAACAACTCAATTATTGGCTTTATCAGGGTTGGCCAGGATATTACCCAACGTAAAAAACTGGAAGAAGATTTGATTATTGCTAAAGAAAAAGCAGATGAAGCAACAAAAGCAAAAAGTGAATTCCTTGCTAATATGAGCCACGAAATACGGACTCCGATGAATGCAATCCTTGGTTTTGCCGACCTTCTTTCAGCAAGTATTAGTGAATCAAATGCAAAAAACTATATCAACTCTTTAAAAACAAGTGGCAAAAGTTTACTCAATCTGATAAACGACATCCTTGACCTTTCAAAAGTAGAAGCCGGAATGCTTCAGTTAAGTTATGAGTTTACAAACCTCAGGCTTCTTTTTGAAGACATATACCAGATGTTTTCAATTGAAATTGAAAGTAAAAAACTCGATTTTATCCTTGAACTGGACAACACTTTACCAACAGCAGTTTTCCTTGACGAAGCCAGGCTAAGGCAAATACTGATAAACCTTGTTAACAATGCAGTAAAATTTACCGATGAAGGATTTATAAAACTGATTGCCAGGCCTGAAAATCCCATTAATATTCAACACAATAAAAAGAACTATAGCATAAACCTTCTGATTGAGGTGGAAGATAGTGGAATCGGTATCTCCAAAGAATTTCAGAAAATTATCTTTGACTCTTTTACCCAGCACGAAGGGCACGATACAAAAAAACACGGCGGCACCGGATTGGGGCTTGCAATTACCCAAAACCTGGTAAAACTGATGAACGGGCAAATATCTTTACTGAGCCATCCTGGTAAAGGAAGTAAATTTAGCATTTTACTTAAAAATACCCTGGTATCAACTTCGCACATTAAAAAGAAAAAACCGGAAAATCTGGGGCTTAATGATATCGAATTTGAGCATTCAACAGTTCTTGTCGTAGAAGATATTTATAATAACCTTGAATTTATCTGCGGAATTCTTGAATTTGCCGGGTTCAGGATTTTAAAGGCCATGAACGGGGAAGATGCAATAAATATTTTAAACGATGAAACACCCGATTTAATTATTACTGACATCAGTATGCCTGTTTTAAATGGAATTGAACTGTTAAAATATATTCGTGGCTCAGGTAAACTGAAAGGTATTCCGGTAATATGTTTATGCTCAAATATTCAGGACGAAAAGGAAAAAGTTTTTGATAAAAACGATTTTGATGGTTTTATTTCAAAACCGGTACAAATTCCCGAACTTTTAATGGAACTTACAAACCACATCAAACACAAAATAATCAGGAAAATCCCGGATGAAATTCTTGAGGCAGAATATTTATTTGAAAAAATTCCTGAAAATATTATTTCGAAAGTCAATCATGAAATAAAGGCTGAATTAATGCCCCTTTGGGAACAAATAAAAGAAAGGCAACCGGTCAAAAAAGTTGAAATGTTCGGTAATAAAGTGATGGAAATCGGAATAAAATACAATATTGATGGATTTGTTAGGTATGGGAAAGATATTGTTGAAGCAATAAATAGTTTCAACATTGAAGGTTTTGTAAAATTGATAAAACTATTCCCCGATTTAATTAAAAAGCTCCGGTAATGAATAATATTTTTATAACTGAACCTGATAAAAGTACCCTTTTGATTGTTGATGATAACATGAACAACATCCAGGTTTTGGCAAATATGCTATCAAACAACGGCTTTAATGTAGAATTTGCCACGAATGGTAAAAGTGCACTCCAATGGATGGAAGAAGAAACATTTGACCTGATACTGCTGGATGTAATGATGCCGGAAATGAATGGCTTTGAAGTTTGTGAAAAAATAAGGAAAACAAAAAAATATAAAGAAATTCCTGTAATATTCCTTACAGCAAAAACCGATAAAGAAAGCACTGTTAAAGGATTTAATTCAGGTGGGAATGACTATCTTACCAAACCATTTGACCAACGGGAATTGCTTGCAAGGGTTAATACACAACTCGAATTAAAAAGGAACAGGGATAAACTAACCCGTGTTAACAGTTGGCTTGAACAAAAAGTTGCCGAAAGGACAAAAGAACTGAATCTGGCGCTCACCGAAGTTACTCACTTAAATAACAAGCTTTTACAACTTGATGAGGTTAAATCAGAATTTCTTAAAATGATAAGCCATGAGATCAGGACTCCGTTAAATGGGATTATTGGTTTTACTGATATTATTAAAAATTCAAATGAATCGGAGCCTTTAATGGAGTATATTGAATTACTTGAACATTCAGCACAAAGACTTGAAAAATTTTCTTTAAATGCCTTGTTATTTACCTCATTAAAACTTGGTAATTATGTTATTGACAGTAATACCGCTAATTTAAATGACCTTTTAAAAAAATGTGAGGAAGAAGTCTCTAAAAAAGTAAAAGAAAAGAATCTAAGGGTCCAAATTTATTGTCAGCCAAACTATAATTTAAAATTAGACCAGGAACTAATTTCAACAGCGGTAGTTCTTATCCTTGATAATGCAATACGATTTTCACCCGACAATGCAGAAATTAATATTATTACACAGCAGGATCTGGAAAAACTGATCCTAACTGTTAACGACAATGGTGTTGGGTTCAGTCCGTCTGCATTAAAAAACCTTTTCGAGTTTTTTGGCTCAGGTGAGCAACATTTAGACCAGCATGTCGGTATGGGCCTGGCTTTGGCCTATCAGATTATGATAGCACATAAAGGTAAAATCGAAGTTAAAAATTTGAAAGAAGGTGGTGCTTCTGTTACACTTACTTTGCCATTAAATATATCCGAATAAAGAAAATTCTTAAAGTTGATCAGTCAATTGCCTGACAGGCTTTCCCCGTGGCAAGCCAAGGGGTATTTCGCCTCCAGATAGCTATCGGGATATTTCAGTAAAAGCTGAAAATCGAATTTTCATTATTTCACCCCTCTGTCATCCGCCATTT
>JAFGGF010000307.1 GCA_016930735.1 Prolixibacteraceae bacterium | reverse complement strand
AAAATAAAACAAGTAGATGCCGGGAAAGAATTATAAGTTTGACGAAAATAAGCTGCTCTATACCTCTGACAAACCCGGATTTAAAGAACGTTTTAACAACTTTGTAAAATTCTTTTCGATTTCTTTTCTGTCCGCCCTGATTTTTGTAATAGCTTTTTTCAGTATTTATGGGCTCCCTTCAGAAAAATATCTGATTAGGAAAAATTCAGGTTTGATATCCAAATATAATGCACTTAAGGATGTATTTTCTGAATTTGATTCTACTCTGGCAGAAATCCAGTTAAAAGACGACAGTTTATACCGTATAATTCTTGAAAAACAGCCATTAAGCCCGGAAATCAGGCAAGGTGGTTTTGGGGGTACCGATAAATATAAGCCACTTGAAAACCTTGAAAATGCGGATCTGGTAATTTCAGAAGCAAAAAGACTGGATATAATTTCAAAAAAGGCAGACGTACAATTGAATTCATACAATGAAGTTTTAAAAGCAGCCAAAGAAAAAGAAAAATTTCACAAAGCTTTCCCTGCATTATCGCCTTTGCCTGAGGAAAAAATCGGGTATATTTCCGATTATTTCGGGCCACGAATGCATCCCATCCATAATGAAGAACTTTTCCATTGGGGAGTTGATTTAACTGCTGATATTGGAACTGAAATTCATGCTCCGGGCGATGGTGTTGTTGAAGAACTCAACTACCATTCGGTCGGTTATGGAAAAACCCTGTTAATCGATCATGGTTTTGGATTTAAAACCTTATATGCCCATTTGTCGGGGTATAATGTTAAAGCCGGCGATACAGTTAAACGTGGCGATGTAATTGCATTTGTCGGAAATGCCGGAACCTCATCCGGACCCCATTTGCATTACGAAATTATTAAAGACGGCAAAAAAATAAATCCATTTAATTATTTTACAATTGATATGGATTCAATAGAATATTTGAGCATTATTTCGCGTTAATCAGGGGCAGTTTTATACTTTTGAATATTTCATTGAATTATTTATTTTTGCAAAATTCAAAACAGCGAAGAAGCATGGTAAAACGAAACTACAAATTTAATCCGGAAACTCTTAGTTATGAAAGAATTGGATTAAATACAAAGCGATTAATAGGCCGTTTTCTGGCGTATTTTTCAAGTAGTCTCGCTCTTGCACTCCTGATTACTTTTATTATTCTAACCTATTTTGAAACCCCTAAAATGAAATCGCTGAAAAGGGAAAATCAGCGTTTGCTGACACAATATGAATTAATGGAAAAGGACCTGGGAACAGTGGAAAAGGTACTGACTGAAATTCAGCAGAGGGATGATAATATTTACAGGGTTATTTTTGAAAGCGAACCAATCCCGAGTTCTATCAGGAAAGCCGGTTTCGGTGGTGCCAATAAATACACGAACCTCGAAAATATGGACAACGCCGATCTGGTGATAAGGACAGCTGCAAAACTTGATGTTTTATTAAAAGAAACCTACATACAATCCAAATCATATGATGAAGTAATGGATATGGCTTTGAGCAAGGAAAAAATGCTTGCTTCAATTCCTGCGATCCAACCGGTTTCCAATAACGATCTGAAACGTACTGCTTCAGGTTGGGGATACCGCATCCACCCTATTTATAAGATCAAAAAATTTCATTATGGTATGGATTTCACCGCACCTACCGGAACTGAAGTATATGCAACCGGCGATGGTACTGTTTCTATTGTGAAAGGGACCCGCCGGAGTAAAATTGGTTTTGGCCTAGAAATTAAAATAGACCACGGTTTTGGCTATGAAACACTGTATGGCCACCTGAATGGATTTAATGTAAAAGAAGGGCAGAAAGTAAAACGAGGTGATGTTATCGGTTATGTTGGGAATACCGGTGGTTCAACTGCACCCCACCTGCACTACGAAATTCATAAAAACGGAGATCCTGTTAATCCCGAATTTTATTATTTCAAAGACCTGTCACCACAGGATTACGAAAAAATGGTTGCCATTTCATCCAATATGGGTCAAAGTTTTGACTAAAATCCGTGCCATTTAAAAAGCCTGAAATAGAAAAACATTTTTATTCAATCGGAGAGGTTGCCGAAATGTTTAATGTAAATCAATCGCTTGTCCGCTTCTGGGAAAATGAATTCCCTTCATTAAAGCCTCATAAGACAAATAAAAGAAACAGGCAGTTTACAATTGAAGACATTGAGCATTTAAGGCTGATCTACCACCTTGTTAAAGAGAGGGGAATGACTCTGGAAGGCGCCCGGAATAAAATCAGGGATAACCTGGAAGACACCCAAAATAACTTCGAAGTTATAAAAAGGCTTCAGGATGTACGAAAACAATTACTTGACATACGCGAAGAACTTGAGGAATGATTTTAAAGGTTAAAGATGTTGTTTCATTAATTGAATCGATAGCCCCGGTAAATTATCAGGAATCATATGATAATTCAGGGTTACAGGTTGGGTCACCTGAAATGGAAATAAATTCGGCACTTATCACTCTTGATGTTACAGAAGATGTTATTGATGAAGCCATTAAATCGGGATGTAATTTAATTATTGCACATCATCCGCTGATTTTTTCGGGAATCAAAAGCCTGACAGGAAAAAACTATGTTGAGAGGTCGATTACCAAAGCCATTAAAAATGATGTGGCAATTTATGCTGCACATACCAACCTCGACAGTATTTCGAACGGAGTAAATGCCAAAATCTGCGAAAAACTTAACCTGAAAAATTGCCGGATTCTGAAACCTTCATCCGGGAACCTGAAAAAACTGGTTACATTTATTCCTTTTGAACATGCCGAAAAAGTAAGGAAAGCAGTATTTGAGGCAGGTGCCGGTCACATTGGAAATTACGATTCGTGTAGTTTTAATGCTGAAGGGAAAGGAAGTTTTCGCGGAAGTGAGAAAACAAATCCTTTTGTTGGCGAAAAGGGTGTAATTCATTTTGAAAAAGAAATCAGGTTTGAAACCATATTTCCATCTCCTCTTCAGTCCAAAATAATCAAAGTACTGACAGAATCCCACCCATATGAAGAAGTTGCATACGATATTTATCCACTTGAAAATAAATCACTTCAAACAGGAATGGGAATGGTTGGTGAACCGGAATCACCTGAAGTGGAAGAAGATTTCCTGAAAAAAATCAAAAAAGTATTTCATACAAAAACAATAAGGTACACAAAACTGAAAGGTCAATTGATAAAAAAAGTTGCAGTTTGTGGAGGTTCCGGATCGTTCCTATTAAAAGATGCCATCGCATCGCGGGCCGATATTTTTATTACCGGTGATTTCAAGTACCATCAGTTTTTTGATGCCGAAGGTAAAATTGTAATTGCCGATATCGGGCATTATGAAAGTGAACAATTTACTAAAGAGCTTTTTTATGAATTACTTATAAAAAATTTCCCTAAATTTGCAGTCCGTTTATCGGAAGTGAATACCAATCCGGTAAATTATTTATAGTAGGTATAAAACCGTTTGAAGATTAATATTTTAATATATGGATACACAATTTTCGAGGACAGACGATAAAGATATTTCGATTGAAGAAAAACTTCGTGCATTGTATGAATTGCAGGTAGTGGTTTCAGAAGGTGATAAAATTAAAACACTTCGTGGGGAATTGCCTCTGGAAGTTCAGGATCTTGAAGATGAAATTGCAGGTTTAAAAACAAGGCTTACAAACCTCGATGAAGAAATCAAAAACCTTGATACTTCAGTAAATAATAAAAAAATAGCTATTAAAGAATCGGAAGCACTTATTGCAAAATATACAGAGCAGCAGAATAATGTAAGGAATAACCGGGAATACGACTCACTTTCTAAAGAAATTGAATTCCAGACCCTTGAAATTCAGCTTTCCGAAAAAAGAATTAAAGAGTATACTTCTGAAACTGAAGCTAAAAAAGAATTAATAGTTTCTTCAAAAGAAGCACTTACCGAAAAACAGGATGACCTGGAAAGAAAACAAAAAGAGCTGGAAGAAATTACTACCGAAAACAAAATTGAAGAAGAAAAATTAAAGGCAAAATCAGAAAAAATCGAATCGTTTATTGAACCACGTTTATTAAGTGCTTTTAAAAGGATTAGGAAAAATGCAAGAAACGGCCTGGCGGT
This sequence comes from Prolixibacteraceae bacterium, assembly GCA_016930735.1. Lineage (GTDB taxonomy): Bacteria > Bacteroidota > Bacteroidia > Bacteroidales > Prolixibacteraceae > JABMQB01. The sequence continues at coordinate 2,460 of JAFGGF010000307.1, read as the reverse complement.
TGTAACAATTCAGCGCGATGCTTGTGGCGGTTGTTTTAATAAAATACCTCCGCAAAGGCAGCTTGACATTGCAAGCCGCAAAAAAATTATTGTTTGTGAATATTGCGGAAGGATACTTGTTGATAAAAATATCGATGAAGTTTCGGTTCAGGAATAATATTATTATTATCATAAAACAAAAAAGGCCTTTAAAGGGCCTTTTTTTATGAGCATTATCAAAATCCAAAAAGACTTTAAACAAAAAATTTTTGTCAATGTTTTCTAAAGTTGTAATTTGAACAAAAACTTAAAATTTAGGATCATGAAAACTATTTTAACCATTGTATTTACATTTTTAATTTCAACAGTATTAACAGGACAGGAAAAAGATACAAGCTACTGGGCAAAAAGCGGTATTGTATCTCTGAACTTCAGCGAAGTATCATTTTCAAACTGGGCGGCAGGAGGAAAAAGTTCAGTATCAGGAGTTGGATTTTTAAATTATTCAGCAAATTATACCAAGGAAAAAATCAGTTGGGAAAATGCTTTTAAATTCGGATACGGACTTTTAAAAGAAGGGAAAAGCGATGTTACAAAATCGGAAGATATTATTGATATAAACTCCAAACTTGGTTTTAAATCAACCGATAAACTTTTTTATACAGTTCTGTTTAATTTCCGGTCGCAGTTAGCCCCGGGTTATAATTATCCGAATACTACTGATAAAATATCAGGATTTATGGCTCCGGGTTTTTTTAACCTGGCCGTTGGTTGCGATTTTAAACCATCGGAAAAGATATCTGTTTTTATATCACCTGTCAGTGGCAAAATGACTGTAGTAAACGATGTTGACCTTTCGGAAAACTACGGGCTTGATCCCGGCAAAAAATCACGGGGGGAATTCGGGGCTACCTTTAAGGGCCAACTAAAAACTCCGGTTGTAAAAAATGTTGACGTCGATACTCAACTTGGGCTTTTTTCAAATTATCTTGATACCCCCCAAAACATAGATGTCACGTGGGATTTTCTTATTAATATGAAAATCAACGATTTTCTTTCTGCAAATTTTATTTCGAATATGATTTATGATGATAATATTAAAATTGGCATTGACGACGATAAAGACGGAAATATTGACCGGACAGCAAAAAAAGTACAGTTCAAACATTTATTGGGAATTGGACTAAGCTATAAATTTTAAAGTAAAAAAGAAAGGGTGGGATAAACAAGATTCTTTGAAGATGATTGATGAATTACAAACCCCTAAACACAAAATCAACCATAAGCAAATTCCCACCCTAAATCATAATATTTTTCAAGTCGTTAATATAAAGCAAAAAACTGAAAGTAATAGCCTTTTTATAAAAAAAGTTAACAACATAGTTATTCACTAAAAAGGAATTACCAACTTCCACCGGCGCCGCCTCCACCAAAACTGCCTCCGCCAAAACCGCCAAATCCACCACCTCCGGAGGTAAAATTGCCAAAAGTTCCGCTATGGCTGCTCCTATGTGAACCCATCATTCCTAAAGCGATCCAGAATGGAAGGCTGCTTCTGCCCGATGAATAATGGCAACCTCTCCTGCCTCTTAATAAAGGTAATAAAACAAAAATCAGAAGAAATACCAGGAATAAAAATGGCTTACCATTGTTTTTTGATTTTACATGTTCTGAATAAGCTTCTGCAGTATAAGCTTCACGTGTCAAATCCATAATAACTTTTATGCCAGCAGATAATCCACTGTAATAATCATTTTGTTTGAATTCAGGAATCATCTCGTATTCAGCAATCTGGTCTGCCACCACATCAGGAATTAAATGTTCTATTCCATAGCCTGTTGCTATAAATACTTCACCTTTCTCACTTATTGTCTTTGGCTTAAGCACAATCAAAACACCATTATCGGTTTCTTCCTGTCCGATCCCCCATTTTTCACCAAGTTTGAACGCATAATCAGAAATTTCATCCCCATCAAGGCTTTTTACAACTACAATCACAATTTGAGTTGAAGTTTGTCGTGCAAAATTAACCAGTTCTTCTTCAAGCGGTTCCTTTTCATTTCTTGACAGCAAAGAAGTAAAATCATTTACCAACCTGGGAGGATTCGGGCGGTTTGGAATATCCTGTGCCCAAACCTGAATCGAGGAAATTAAAAATAAAAATATAAGTCTGATATTTTGCATAGTTTACTATTTATCACCAAAAGAAATTTCATCATCCAATTCATTAACATCATCCTGTTGATAAGGGAAGTGTTCTTTTAACTGCATCCCTGCCATACGTATCCCCTTTGATAAACCTTCGGCAATTTTATCTTCTTTGAAATACGTTATACAAGTGTTGTTAATATCATCCCAGAAGTTGTCGGGGACTTTGGCATTGATACCAGCATCGCCCAGAATTGCAAATTTTCTTTCATTTATTGCCAGGTAATACAAAACTCCGTTTCGAAGCCGGGTTTTATGCATATTTAATGTTTT
>JAFGGF010000306.1 GCA_016930735.1 Prolixibacteraceae bacterium | reverse complement strand
ATAACTCCCGGGGCTCCCCATAAATAATGATATTCAATTTCAGGATTTTCAGGAAAAATACCCGTATGAGTTTCAAGTTTTTGAGCATCGGTGTAACTCCGGTAAGCTTTCAGTGTAGTATTGTTTTTTTCAATTTCTGAAAGAATTTGACCGATATTCTGCGAAACCGAAATAAACGGCAGAATAGATACGATTAAAACAATTATTTTTTTCATCTCTTTTCTTTTTTGTTCAGGAAACTGTACACGATGGGTACAATAAAAATATTCAGCATGGTGGAAGTCAACAGCCCACCAAGGATAACTTTAGCCATTGGGCTTTGAATTTCATTCCCTGGTGCATTGCCGTTAAAAGCCAAAGGAATCAGGGCAAGGGCAGCAGTCAAAGCTGTCATCAAAATGGGCGTTAACCTATCCACAGAACCCTGAATAATGGTTTCTTTCAAAGGTAATCCTTCACTCCTGAGATGTTGAAACCTTGAAATCAGTAAAATTCCGTTTCGCGTAGCAATCCCAAACAGAGTAATAAATCCGATGATAACGGGAATACTGATTATCCGGTCGGTAAACCAGATTGTTAAAACCCCTCCGATCAGCGCCAGGGGCAGGTTAATCAGAATTATGGCTGCCAGCCGGGTATCTCTGAACTCCTGGTACAACAAAAGAAAAATTATAAGTATGGCCAGGATCGATGTAAAAAATAATGTTTTTGAAGCGCGGGCTTCGCTTTCAAACTGGCCGCCATATTCAAGCCTGTAATTTTCGGGAAGCTGAATTTTTGTGTCGATAGTTTGTTTAATATCGTTCACCACACTAAGCAGGTCGCGGTTGGTAACGTTGGCAGAAATAACAATCTTTCGCTGCACATTTTCCCTGCTTATAGCGTTTGGCCCCGATGCCGAAACTATTTCAGCAACCTGCGAAAGAGGTACCATTTTGCCGCGTTCAGTTTGGATTAAAGCATTTTGAATCCCATTCAAGTTTTCGGTATAATTTTCATTCAACCTGACTATAAGGTCGAACCGGCGTTGACCTTCATAAATATCGGCGACTTTTTTCCCGGCAAACGCTGTTTCAACAAATTCATTAAACTGATTCAAGGTAATCCCATAAGCTGCCAGTTTTTCGCGATTTGCTTTAATTTGAAGTTGAGGTATTTCTACCTGTTGCTCAACGTTCAGGTCAACCAGCCCTTCAACATCAGAAATTGAATTCTGAATTTGTTTGGCAATCGTAAACATTTTGGTGAGATCGGTCCCAAATAATTTGATTGCAATGTTGGCTCTCGTCCCCGATAACATATGATCGATCCGGTGTCCCAGGGGTTGCCCCACCGTGTACGCAATTCCCGGAACACCAGATAAAGTACTCCTTACATCGGCAAGGAATTCTTCCCTGTCGCGTTCAGCAAGGTCGAAATTTACATCTATTTCAGCGCTGTTGGTGGTTTGCGAATGTTCGTCAAGTTCGCCGCGCCCGGTTCTTCTTGAAGTTGAATTTACTTCAGGAATTTTAAGAAGTTCGGTTTCGATCAGGTTCCCCAGCCGGTTACTTTCGTCAAGCGAAATACCCGGTTGGCTTATAGCCCCTATTGTTAACGAACCTTCGTTAAACTCGGGAAGGAAACTGCGCCCCATTTTCAAAAAAACGATAACAGAAATCACAATTACAATAAGAGTCAGGGCAAGGAGTGGTTTTTTTAATTGTAAAGATTTGTTCAATCCTTTTTTGTAAATATTATTTAGGTTTCGCACAAGCCAGCTTTCCTGTTTTTTCCGGTCGAGGTATTTTTTATTCGATAACAGTAATTTTGAAAGCAAAGGAGTAACAGTTAATGCAACAATCAACGATGCAAAAAGCGAAACAACATAAGCTATTCCAAGTGGTTTTAACATTCTTCCTTCCATAGCCGAAAGAAAAAACAACGGGATAAATGCCACGATGATAATAACTGTGGCGTTAAGGATTGATGACCTGATTTCTTTTGATGCTTCAAATACAACCACAAAATCTGATTTCCTTTCGTCTTTAGGTTTTATATGATTTTGCTTTAAACGTTTGTAAACATTTTCCACATCGATTATGGCATCATCAACCAACGAACCAATGGCAATTGCCATCCCTCCGAGGCTCATGGTATTGATGTTTAATCCGAGCAGACGAAGCACCAGAATTGCGCTCAGCAACGATATCGGAATTGCCAGGATAGAAATTATTGAGGTACGAAAACTGCCAAGGAATACCAACAAAATAATGATAACATAAATGGAACCTTCAATAAGTGCGCGGCCAACGTTGTTAACCGAGGTTTCAATAAAATCGGCCTGGCGAAAGATTTTTGTATCCATCTTTACATCGGGGGGGAGAGTTTTTGCAACTGCTTTTAGGTTTTCTTCGATTCTTTCGGTGAGGTCGAGTGTATTTACATGCGGCTGTTTCGAAACCGATAAAATTACAGCCGGCGTTGCTTTGTGCGAAGCATGCCCCATTTTAACTGCCGACCCGATAACCACTTCAGCAACATCGTTAACCCGGACCGGTTTTCTGTTTATGCTTTTTATATAAGAATTGCCCAGTTCATCCAAATCGTATGTTCGCCCAATACCACGGACAGTATATTCATTCCCGAATTCGCGGATGACATTCCCCGTTGAATTATGGCTGATGCCTTCACAAATTTCAACAAGTTCGTTTAGCGAAACTTTGTAATATTTCATTTTCTGAGGATCGGCTAAAACTTTGTATTGTTTGTAATCGCCACCGATAATTGTTACCTGAGAAACGCCATTTGTCGCCAGCAAAACCGGTTGCAGGTTCCACTCGGCAAGAGTACGCAAATCCATCATACTTGTGGAATCGGATTGAAGCCCAACAAAAAGGATTTCTCCCATTACTGACGATTGCGGCGCCAGTGTTGGTTGCCCGATTCCGAGGGGCATTTGCCCGGTTACAGTCACCAGTTTTTCGCTTACAATTTGCCGTGCCCGAAAGACATTTGTACCCCAATCAAATTCTACCCATACAAATGAAAACCCTTGCGACGAGGTCGACCGCACCCTTCGTACACCGGTAGCTCCGTTTACTGCCGTTTCAATGGGGAATGTAACCAACCTTTCAACTTCCTCGGCAGCCATTCCATGAGCATCGGTCATAACAACAACCGTTGGAGCGGTAAGGTCGGGGAAAACATCAACGTCCATTTTCGATGCATTGTAAAATCCGGCAGCAATCAGCACCACGGCAGCTACCAGGATAAACAATTTGTTGTTTAATGAAAATTTTATGATTTTATCCAACATAGCTTTTCAATTTTAATGAACATGGCCTGCATGGGGATCCAAATTATTTGAAACTGCTGCCAGTTTTACAAGGATTCCTCCGCGTGTGACGATCCGGTCTGAAGCAGAAATTCCCTGCGTGATAACTGTGTTAAGCCCGTCGGAATCGCCGGGTTTAATTTCCCTTTTTTCAAATAGCTCAGGCGTAAGCTGGACAAAAACAAAGTAGTTGCCCTGTTCTTCAATCAATGCCGAGGTTGGGACTATTAGAGCTGTATTTTTTGATTCACTTTTCAAATTTATATCGACAATACTTCCCGGAAAAAGGTCATCATTATTTTCAACCTGAAGAGTTACCGGAATCAGAAAACTTTCGTCAGAAACACTTTTCCCCCACGAAATTATTTTCCCGTTTAATTCTTCCAGCGAAAGCACCTTTCCGCCTTGTGAAAGAATAATATTAGCACCATTTAAGTCGGGGAGAAGGTGCTGATATTTTTGCTGGACTTCGGCTTTCAGGAAAAGATTTTTATTCCGGGCAACAGTAAGTACAGCTTGTCCGGCTTCAACAAAATCGCCCTGAGAATATTGAATATGTTTGATGTAACCATCAACCGGACTTGCAACCGGCTGCCCGTTTTCGTTAAAGTTTTCTTTCAGATTTTCGAAAACAACTTTTGCATTTTCGTATTCGGTTTTACTTTCGAGCAATTCTTTTTGCGAAACAATTTTATCATCGGCAAGTGCAGAAAGCCTTTCGAAATTTGCTTTTGCTTTTTCAAAAATATTTTTTGCCTCATTAAAACGGATCGTCAGATTATTATCGGCCATGTTTTTTCCTGAAATTGTAAACAGGGTTTTATTTTTTAAAACTGAAGTTCCAGGTGCAAGCATTTGATTCCCAAACCCAATAATCCCGTTGGTTTTTGCTGAAATAACTGTTTCATCGCCTTGTGCAGGTTCAACCAATGCCGTTGTTTTTATAACCGTACCAAATGGTTCTTCAACCGGATAATCAGTGGCAAAATCAATTTTCCACGATTGTTCTTTTGTAAAAACGATCCCGTTAGGACTTGAAATTATTGCTTCTTCCGCCTCGTGGATAGCTTCATCTTCATCTTCATCTTCAAAAACCTCGATTCCGGGAACTGTTATGGAATAATTTTGTTGGTTTGTTTTAATGTCAAAAACCAGTTTGCCTTTCCCCGCAGTTTCAGGTTTTAATCTGAACCGATAAATACCCGGGCGCTCAGGCCCATCCAAAGAAACTCTGATCCCTTTATTTCCGGTTATCAGGCTGAGGGTTATGCTTCCTTCAGTCAAAGGTTTGAAATTCTTTAACCAGGAAAAATGTGCAAGAATTTCTGCCGTTTCCCCTAAAACAAACGGACTTGCTTCGGCAAACAATTCCAGGTCTTCGCTATAGGCAGTATATTGGAAGCCCGCAGTTTCACCTTCATGTTCATTGTAGTGTTCATCGGGCATGGTTGGTTGATTATTGCATCCCGACAGTAAAAACAAAACTATCGGAATACAGAAAACGAAAGTTTTCATTTTTGTTTTTTTAGATTTTATAATGTTCATGATTTGCATTTCATGTTTATGCTCAAATCTTTCATAATAATTGATTATGAATAAATAAGAAGCATGAAAAAGGCTTGAGCCAAATTCAGAAATTATTCATACAGGTATAATCATGAAAATACAGGAGGAGCTCTGAGGTTGACATCCCGGCATTGAGGTTCCGGAATAATTTGTAAAAAACAGAAATGATTTATTTTTTCGCCTTCGAATTCAGCAACGATCAGTTCTTCGCAACTCTTATCGATAAATAAGTCAGAAATATCAATAAATTTTGTCAGAACCAGTTTTACATTAAAATGGCAATGGAGATGTTTGTGAGGTTTATTTTCGTGGCTGTGAAAAGTGGTTGTACATTTTTCGCTGATAAATTCATTATGTGTGCTGCATGATTTACCACATTCAAAAAAATCATTATGGTGTTCATGGGGAATAAAACTATGTACCAGCACAACAGAATATATTGCCAGTAAAAATATTGCTATTTGATTTTTTATTCGCATGAACTTCAAAAATAGGAATAATTCTTAAAACTGGAACAGGGATAATAAAGTTTGGTTTATGATTAAAATCGAAGTTAAAGAATAACTATATACTTTTTAAAGCCTGCTCCATATCTGCAATTATATCATCAGCATGTTCAATTCCACATGCAATTCGGCAGGTATTTGGTTTAATCGATGCCAGAGCCCTGCCTTCTTCACCTTGTTGCTGATGCGTTGATATTGCATTTAAGGTTGCTACAGTTTTAACCCTGCCTAAATCGGTGGCGCGCCAGGCCATCTGAAGTGCATCGTAAAATTTCCTTGAATTTTTGGAAGAGTTTTCTGATTTTTCTCCTATCTCAACGGCAAACATATAGCCAAACATATTCCTTCCATCGTCGGCAAGTTGCATGTATTTTTTCGCCATTTTATATGCCGCATAGGATTGTAGCCCCGGATAATGTACTCTTTCAATTTTAGGATGATTTTCGAGGTATTGGGCAACAAGCATGGCATTGTGGCTCATTTTTTCAGCCCGCATCCGAAGGGTCCGAAGGTCATTTAAAGTCATAAATGAAGCCATAGGATTTATAGTCGGTCCATTATCGCGAAAGGGCCAGAGTTTTGCCCAGGTTGCAAAATCATGCTTCATTTCTTCTGAACCAATTTTACTCGTAATATCGAGTTTGGCAGTTAATAATCCGATGATTGAAGTGCCGCTTCCGCCAATAATTTTTGAGGCCGATTGAATTACGATATCAGCGCCTAAAACAAGTGGGCGGGTCAGTGCCGGCGATGCACAGGTTGCATCAACAATTAAAGGGATTTCAAATTTATGAGCCAGTTTGGCAACTTCACTTATGTCGAAAATTCCAACAGTTGGATTTGAAGGGAATTCACCATAAACAAAGCGGGTGTTTTCATCAATCAGGTTTTCCCATTCTTCCATGTTTTCAGGTTCTTTTACCCAACGGACCTCAAGCCCCTGCTCCTGGTGCCTGCGAACCCAGAATTGCTGAAAAGTTCCGCCATAAACCTTGGCACTTGTAACAATATTTGGGTTTGGAAATTTTTTATCATAAACCAAAAAAGGATCGGTTGCAGTCCTGATAGCGCTCATACCGCTTGCTGTTGCCAGGCAGGTAGCCCTAATTTCTGATCCGTATGTTTCAAGAAGCGCAGTTGTTTCTTCAAGGAAGTAAGTTGTTGGATTGGCAATGCGTGAGTAACACCAGTTTGGCATTTGGTAAGAAAGGCCGGCTTCCATTTCAGCGCTGTTTTCGTACGCCTGGGCAGGGCTCAGGTAAACGGGTTCCATGATTGAACCGTTATTTAATGAAAGAGCTTCATTAGCATCATATAAACCGTGTGTTGCAATGGTGTCGAATTTCCATTTTTTTGCTTTTGCAATCCGTGCTTCACGATTGGCAACCATCTCTTTGCCTTTTTCAATCCAATAGGTCAAATCCTTTGTCATTTCTAAAGATTTTGAATTTGTAATCCAGTTTCGTTTTTCATTGTGGAAAGGACAACCAACGTCTTCAGATGCTGAATATCGGGTAATGCCGTTAGTTTGTGAAGCAACAATTCTTCATAAACTGAGATATCCCTAACTGCTATTTTTAAAAGGAAATCGGCATCGCCGGTTATGTGATGGCACTCCATAACCTCCTCAATTTTGTTGATCTCCTTTATAAAATTGTCGACAATTTCTTTCCCGTGCCTGCCAAGAGTTACCTCAACAAACACAAAATTTTTTATACCTACAGAGCCCGGATTTACAAGCGCCACATATTTTTTTATGAATCCCTGTTTTTCAAGTTTTTTAACCCGTTCCAAAGTCGGTGGAGGTGACATCCCGATCTGTTTGGCCAATTCGGCATTTGTAATCCTTCCGTTTTCCTGAAGAATTATTAAGATTCTTTGGTCGATAATATCTAGTGGCATAATAAAATACTGTTATTGAAATAAAACTCAGTACAATGTAATGCAATATTTTATTATGGCAAAATATTTATAATAATTTTGATTGAATTCAGAATGAATATTAAATACCAGTATTCCTCTTTTAAAGAAGTTTTGACAGACCTTTCTTCAACCCTTCCAGCCTAAAGTTTTTGTCTTCTTTCGGATGGGAACAAATTTCCTCAATTCCGGGTGTTTTATTGTTAACAATTTTGAGGAATTCTTTAAATGTTATAATCGAATTTTCTTTCAAGTTGAGGTAAGGGAATAGTTTTTTATCAAGAGAATCATTGTATTCCTGTTTAGAAACCGGCACTTCCAGCTGGTGCAAAACATCGTTACAAAATCCGTTTAGAAGAAGATGCTTACAGGGAGTGCAAATATCATCGGAACCATTAATCAGTTTTATTTTAATATTCGGGTTTGAAACCAATATTTCAGAAATCCGGTGCTGAGCATGGCCATAAGGGTGAGGTGTGAATTTTTCAAAATGGCCATAATTCCTGATAATGTCAAGGATATGATGTGGGCGAAGAATCAATAGCTCCTTCATTTTATTTTGGTTTGGGGTAAAATTAAAAAAAATCCGGCAGAAGCCGGATTCAGTCGTCTTATTATAAGACTGTCAGTTTATTAATAAGTAGAGGAATAGTTCGTCTTTTGTTTCTGAAATTTATACTCCTTCTTTATTTCTTTTTATTTGTTCTTCTTCCGAAAAATCGTTTTCAGGAATGTAGCCATTTAACGGGACAATTCTTTTATGTATGGCATCCAGAAGCCATCCGGGTTGCGGGAAAAAGTAATTTTCCAGTTCATGTGCCGGAATGATCCAGTTTCGCGAGCCAACAACTACCGGAGGCGCATCAAGGTAGTCGAATGTCAGTTCAGTAATATTGGAAGCCAGGTCGCGGAGGAATGAACCACGTGCAGAAGCATCGCCGGCAATAACGATCCGGCCTGTTTTTTTAATCGATTCAATAACCGGTGTGTAATTAAATGGTACCAACGACCGTGCATCAATAATTTCTGCTGACATCTTGTATTTTTCTTCCAGTGTTTTGGCCGCTTCAACAACCCGGTAGAGTGTTGCTCCAATAGAAAGAATAGTAATATCTTTCCCTTCTTTTTTTACATCTGGTTCACCAATCGGGATTTCATAATATCCTTCAGGTACACCTCCTTTATGGAATTGTTCCCCAATGTCGTAAATCCGCTGGCTTTCAAAGAATACAACCGGATCTGTTCCCTGAAGGGCAGCATTCATCAATCCTTTGGCATCGTATGGTGTTGCCGGGAAAACAACTTTCAATCCCGGAATATGGGCAACCAGTGAAGTCCAGTCCTGTGAATGTTGAGCCCCGTATTTTGAGCCAACTGAAACCCGGAGGACAACGGGCATTTTAATAACGTTACCGCTCATTGCCTGCCACTTAGGCATTTGATTAAATACTTCATCACCCGAACGGCCCAGAAAATCGCAATACATTATTTCCGGAATTACGCGTCCTCCGCACATTGCATAACCAATTGCAGTTCCAACGATTGCTCCTTCAGAAATAGGTGAGTTAAAAAGTCTGTGGTAGGGCAGGGCTTCTGTTAAACCTCTGTAAACT
>JAFGGF010000305.1 GCA_016930735.1 Prolixibacteraceae bacterium | reverse complement strand
GGTTGTGGGGAGAGCAGGATTCGAACCTACGAAGGCTTTGCCAACAGATTTACAGTCTGCCCCGTTTGACCGCTTCGGTATCTCCCCAATGAAAATGGAGCCGGATCACAGATTCGAACTGTGGACCCCGAGATTACAAATCACGTGCTCTGGCCAACTGAGCTAATCCGGCATTTTAAAATATTTTTTCAGAACGAGCGGCGCAAAGTAAAATATTAATTTTTAATTGTGCAATACTTTTGTAACATTTTACTCGCCTTTCATAAAAAGTGGGTAAGCTACCTGCATCGCACCGCTACAACCGCCTACCCTTGCTACCTTCCGGCCCTGGGGGAATTCAGCAGGAGCTGGTCGTACAGGACTTACCCGGCTGCAAAAGTATGAATTTTTCATTATCCCGCAAACATTAATTCTCAATTGCGTAATATTTTTACCCGCCATCCTACTAATGAAGTGTTTTATTGAAATTTATAAATAAATATGGAAGCAAATCTTTGACTTATTTGGAATGGATTAATCATTGACTTGCTTTTGAATGATAAAAAATAACATATATTTGTTTAACATTTTCCTTAATTAAAACCTTTGCATTATGGAACAAAAATCTTCTTTATTAAAATCGTCTCTTATCTATGGACTCTACCTTGGATTGATTTCAATTCTTATTTCAGTAGTCATCTGGGCAACAAGCCTGATGGAAATAATGGGTATTTTTGGTACGTCTATAATCGGGCTGCTTTCATTGATTATTACCTTTATTTTACTCCTTGTTTTTACAAAATCATACAGGAAAAAAGATTTAGGTGGTTCAATTACTTTTGGGCAGGCATTTCTGTTTGGGTTATTGGTTATGATTTTCTGTACAATCCTGACTTCCATATACAATTATGTTTTCAGTACAATCATTGACCCGGAATATACCGAAAGACTAATGGCTGTTCTGCAACAAAAGACAATGGAATATATGGAAAGGGTTGGTGCGCCTGAATCGCAGATCAATAAGGCAATGGAAAGATTCGGGGATGTGCCTACTGTATTTGAATCAATCAAACGAAATGTAATGTACGGAGTAATTGGTGGTGCCGTTATGTCGTTGATTATTGCAGCTTCAATCAGGAAAAAACCAAAAGAAGAAATGGATATTGAATAAAGAGTAATTGTTTTATGACAGATATTTCCGTAGTTGTTCCACTGTTTAACGAAGAGGAATCGCTTCCTGAGTTGACAGCATGGATTGATAATGTTATTACAAAAGAGAAGTTAAGTTACGAGGTTATTTTAGTGGATGACGGTAGTAGCGACAATTCCTGGGAAGTAATCAAAAAACTGAGAGTGGATAAACCTCAGGTCAAAGGGATCCGTTTCAGGCGCAACTACGGAAAATCTGCTGCTTTATACTCTGGTTTCAGGGCGGCCAAAGGTAATGTGGTTATTACAATGGACGCCGACCTTCAGGATAGCCCCGAAGAAATCCCGGAATTATTTAAAATGATTGCTGTCGATAAATTTGACATGGTTTCGGGTTGGAAGAAAAAACGTTACGACAGTTTTATAAAAAATAAAACCAGCAAATTTTACAATGCAACAGCCAGGGTGGTTTCAGGCATTAAACTCCACGATTTTAACTGCGGTTTAAAGGCTTACCAGAAAAAGGTTGTAAAAAGTATAGAGGTTTATGGTGAAATGCACCGGTATATTCCTATCCTTGCAAAAAATGCCGGTTTTAAAAAGATAGGGGAAAAAGTGGTTCTGCACCAGGCCCGGAAATACGGCAAAACCAAATTCGGGCTAGAAAGGTTTATCAATGGCTTCCTCGACCTGCTTTCCATTACTTTTATTTCGAAGTTCGGGAAAAAACCGATGCATTTTTTCGGACTGATGGGCACCCTGATGTTTTTTATCGGTTTGGTGGCAGCTGCAATTGTTGGGATTAACAAACTGGTACTAATTGCACGCGAGGTTGCTGCACCAAGGGTTACTGAAAGCCCGTATTTTTACCTCGCTCTGACAGCAATGATAATAGGCACCCAACTTTTCATGACCGGGTTTATTGCTGAACTGGTCTCCCGCAGTTCAGCAGAAAGGAATGCTTACCAGATTGAAGAAGAAGCTTTTGATTAAATCTAATACAATAATATGACCGGAAAAGAAATTCTGTTCAGGGAAAAACGCGACATAGGAAAAATTATATCCGACTCTTTTCAATTCATAAAGAATGAATTCCGCCCTTTGTTTGGGATAATCCTGATATATGTAATCCCTTTTTTTATTTTGTTTGCATTCCTTCAGATAAATGCTCAGCAAAGGCTTTTGGAATCAGGGTTTTTAAATGACCCGGAAATATTTATGAACAATCCCCTGCCATTTTATAAAAAGGTTTTTGTTACAGTCCTTTTTAATGTTTTTGCTCAATGTTTATATACCGCAGTTATTTACAGTTATATTGAAGTCTATGTCAAAAAGGGGAAAGGAAATTTTTCTACAGGAGATGTTACATCTGAATTATTTAATAATTCATTGATTGCCCTTGGTGCCGGAGCCATGATTACAGTAATTGTTTTTTTTGGTTTAATATTTTGTATTATTCCGGGTATTTATTTTGCAAATACTCTTTCACTTGTAATTATGATTGCTGTTTTTGAAAAAAAAGGTATCAGTATGGCTTTAAAACGCTCGTGGAACCTGGTAAATGCCCAATGGTGGAATACATTCCTTTTAAATATTATTGCTTTTTTAATTATTATGGCTGTCGGATTTGTATTTTCTATTCCAACCTTTATCGCAGGATTAACGAATTCATTAATGGGATTAGGGCAACCTGAAAGTTTTGAATATCCTCAGTGGTACTGGTATTTAACTGGAATCGATTCTGTGGTTTCTTCTCTTTTGTATATTATTCCATACACATTTATGGCATTCCAGTATTTTAACCTGGACGAACGTTTTAACGAATTCAGAAATCCACCAATTCAACTTTAATACTCAATTACAGAGATATAAATTAAATATTGAAAACATTGGAACACAGATAATCCGGATATATTTGATTTTCGCTGATTTAACTGTAATAATCTGTATAATCAGTAAAATCTGTGTTCAGTTCTTAATAAAATAAATTTATATGTTTATTATAGTAATGTACTGAATTAAAAAATGAACCTTCCGGATTGCTGTACTTCGTTTTTAAGGACATTGTATTCACTGATAATTTCATTTATAATTTCTGAAACAGGGAGAATGGTATTAATATTTGCTGAAACCTGCCCTATTTCAAGTTCACCTTCTTCAAGATCTCCTTCAAACATTCCGATTTTTGCTCTGCCCCTTCCAAGTATGGTTTTTAATTCTTCTGCACTCTTCCCTTCTGCTTCAGCCTGATTAATAGTTTCAAAAAATTTATTTTTTATCAACCTCACAGGAGCTAGTTTTTTCAGTGATAGTTTTGTCCCGCCTTCGCTTAATTCACTTACAAGATTTTTAAAAGCAGGATGAGCCGATGATTCTTCAGACAAAACAAACCGGGTTCCAACCTGAGCTCCATCTGCACCTAATGCCATTGCCGCAAACATGGATTTTCCTGATGCAATTCCCCCGGCTGCAAGAATTGGTATTTTTACACACGTGCGAACGGATGGAATTAATGACATGGTTGTTGTTTCTTCGCGCCCGTTATGACCGCCTGCTTCAAATCCTTCAGCAACAATTGCATCAACACCGGCAAACTCACTTTTTACCGCAAAATATGAGCTTGAAACAACATGGGTGACAATAATATTGTGGCTTTTTAATATGGCTGTCCATTTTTCAGGATTACCTGCAGAGGTAAATACAATTTGTACTCCTTCTTCAATAATTACCTCCATCAGTTTTTCAACTTCAGGATAAAGTAGTGGCACATTAACTCCAAAAGGTTTTTTAGTAGCTTTTTTTGTTTTCCCGATATGTTCACGCAGGATTTCAGGATGCATGGAACCGGCACCTATTAATCCAAGCCCTCCGGAATTGCTGACGGCTGATGCAAGCTTCCATCCTGAACACCAAACCATCCCACCTTGTACGATCGGGTATTTAATGCCATATAGATCACAGATCGGGTTCATGGTTAAAAAATGAAAACTATTCCTCTGATACCGGATTCAATAATTTCTCAAGCCGGTTTATTAATTGTTTTAGGGTAATGTTTTCTTCCAGTTTTCCATCCACAGCAAATGAAATCTGTCCACGTTCTTCTGAAACAACTATTGCGAGGGCATCGGTATTTTCAGTAATTCCGATGGCTGCCCTGTGCCTTAATCCAAGGTCTTTATTTTTTAATTGTTTCTGACTCAGGGGCAATATACATCTGACTGCAACAATTTTATATCCGGTAATTATTGCTGCACCATCATGTAAAGGAGAATTTTTATAGAAGATGGAAGTCAGCAGAGCTTTTGAAACACTGGCCCTTACTGTTTCTCCTGTGTTTTTCTGGTCTAAAAGTTCTGAATCCCTTGTAATTACGATCAGAGCTCCTGTAAATGTTTCGGCTAATACCCTGCAACCTTCTGCCAGTTCGGTTATATGTTCGGTCGACATTTTCCTTTGTTTGCCCGTGGTGAACAGTTTATCAAGCATAAAAATCCGGTTAACATTGTAATTTGTTCCAATAAAAACAAGGAATTTTCGAATTTCCGGGTGAAATACAATAATCAGGGCCAATACCCCTACCCCAATGAATTGCCCCATAATGGATCCCAGAAGTTGCATGTTCAGGGCTTTTACCACTATCCAAACCAGATAAAGAGAAAACAGGCCAATTACAATGTTAAAGGCAACCGTTCCTTTTATTAGGCGGTAAACCTGGTATAACAGAAAAGCTACCAGAAATATATCAAGAATATCCAAAAAGCGGATTGTAATAAAAGCTGGCATATCAAAGAGTTAGTTTTATCGCATGGAAGACTGAAAGGACGTCCATCGCTTCTTTTACATCATGTACCCGCAAAATATCTGCACCACCAATCAGGGCAAGAGTATTAATAACCGTAGTCCCGTTCAGGGCTTCTTCAGGCCCGCATTCCAGAATCTTCCAGATCATTGATTTACGGCTTACTCCAACCATTACCGGTAATTGAAATACCTTAAAAGAATCAAGCCGGTTTAACAGTTCATAATTATGGGCTACTTCTTTACCAAAACCAAAACCCGGATCAATAATTACATCACTGACTTCTGCTTTAGTCAGCTTTCTGACTTTATCGCTCAGGTAAGCTGAGATTTCTCTTACAATATCATCATAATGCGGGTTTTCCTGCATATTCTGAGGTGTTCCCTTCATGTGAGTTAATATGTAAGGGACCTTTAATTTCCCTATGGTTTCAAACATTTTCGAATCAAGCTGGCCTCCGGAAATGTCATTAACAACAACAGGTCCGATTTCATCCATAATCCTGACTGCCACCCACGACCGAAAGGTATCAATCGAAATATGGGCTTCGGGAAAATGTTTCCTGATTGCTATGGTTGCCGGCAATAACCTTTCCAATTCTTCTTTTGTTGAGATTATTTCGGAACCTGGCCTGGTTGAAACAGCCCCAATATCAAGTATTGTAGCTCCGTCTTCCAACATTTTACCAGCCCGTTCCAATAAATCTTTTTCATCTTTAATAACACCACCGTCATAAAACGAATCGGGTGTAACATTTAAAATACCCATTATAATCGGTGATGAGAGATCAATAATTTCATCGCCAAGTGTGAGGGTGTTTTTCCGTTTTAGAAATTTTCTGGATGATTGTGTAATCAGCATGGCAATACCTGATAAATTAAACCTCTTAAATCATTACAAATGTATAATAAAACCGCTCAAATTCCTCAAATTTTAATATTTTTATCCCTCCAACGAAGGATGAATATATGGAGAAAACAAACCAGCAATACGATCAGGTTATAAAAATCTGTAGCGAAGTGTTTACAAAAAAAATGGAAGATTACGGTGTATCCTGGCGTATTTTGCGCCCCAGTTCCATTACCGACCAGATTTATATTAAAGCAAACAGGATCAGAAGTATCGAAGAAAAAGGTATTTCCAAAGTGGGTGAAGGCATCCGCCCGGAATACATCGGTATAATAAATTATGCAATTATTGGCTTAATTCAGCTTGAGTTAGGAATCTCAGAGGATGAATTGTCGGAAAATAATACTATCGAACTTTATAACAAATATTTTCAACAGGCAAAAAAACTGATGCAGTCGAAAAACCATGACTATGGCGAAGCATGGAGGAATATGCGAATCAGTTCATACACCGATTTGATTTTAATGAAAATAAAACGAACCAAACAAATCGAGGATAATAAGGGGAAGACCCTTGTTTCGGAAGGCATTGATGCCAATTATTTCGATATGATTAATTATTCGGTTTTTGCATTGATAAAATTGGAATTCGGGGAAGAATAACCCCTAACCTAAATAAATACTATGAAAATTGTAAAACTTATTGCCAGGATACTTGTAGGTATAACATTTATTTTTTCAGGATTTGTTAAGGGAATCGATCCTCTTGGGTCGACATACAAATTCAATGATTATTTTCATGCCATGGGGCTTGATTGGTTGGTATGGTCATCATTTTTACTTGCTGTGATCCTTGCGTTTGCCGAATTCGCTATCGGTGTATCAATGTTGTTTAATATCAGGGTAAAGTTTTTTGCATGGCCTGCACTCCTGTTTATGGTGTTTTTTACCTGTTTGACTCTCTGGATTGCTATTGACAACCCTGTAACCGATTGTGGCTGTTTTG
Source organism: Prolixibacteraceae bacterium (assembly GCA_016930735.1). GTDB lineage: Bacteria > Bacteroidota > Bacteroidia > Bacteroidales > Prolixibacteraceae > JABMQB01. Next base: position 555 of record JAFGGF010000305.1, on the reverse strand, counting down.
GAGATGCCCTTGTTATCTCAAACTGGGAAACTTTTTATAAAAATGTTGTTTTGATCATTTTGACAATAATCATTTTCAGATACCGTAAATCATTCGAAGCAAAATCAACTAAAAAGTTAAATTTTACTGCCGGAATAATTGCAGCTTTAATATATTTCTTTTTAGTGGTTTATTCATATAACCACCTGCCAGTCTTTGATTTCAGGCCATATAAGATTGGTGTTAATATTCCGGATGCTTTAACCGTTCCTGAAAATGCCCCTGAAGATGTTTACAAAAATATTTTCTACTACCGGAATAAAAAAACAGGGAAAGTAAAAAAGTTTAACGAACAGAATTACCCCTGGCAGGATACAATAAACTGGGAATATGATAATATAGTTACAAGGCTTATCAGGAAAGGGTATGAACCTCCTATCCACGATTTTACCATGGAATCAAGGGAAGGCGATGATATTATTGATTTTTTCATAAGGGATGAAAATTATGTTTTTATTCTGGTGGCATACGACCTGGCAAAAACAAAAACTTCGGAAATGGACAAAATCAGGAACC
>JAFGGF010000304.1 GCA_016930735.1 Prolixibacteraceae bacterium | reverse complement strand
TCAATGCCCTTTCTGAATCGTTTTATTGGTTATGAGATATTTCAGGGCATTCAGTTTGAATGGAAAATTATTGCCGGAATTTTTGGAATTGCATTATTAACGGGAATTATTTCTTCAGTTTACCCGGCACTGATTTTCGCCCGTAAAAAACCTGCTGAGGTTTTGGCTTTTAAACAAAAAAAGGAAACAAACCATGTTAGAAATATGCTGATTGTGTTTCAGTATGCAGCATCAATTATTTTAATAATTTGTACAGCTGTTATATTCAATCAACTGCATTTTATGAAAAATAAAGATTTTGGATTTGATGCCGGGAATCTTATTTCCATTCCTTTAGCTATGCCGGTGGGTGAAGGTTTGAAAGGATCGGCTTATGATGTTTTTAAAGATGAATTACTGGCAAACCCGGATATAGTATCAGTAACTCGAACCCTAGGATCGCCTATGAATAACCGTGCAAACAAAGAAGAAATGTGGTGGCCCGGCAAAGAAGATGGAAAGTTGGTGCAGGCACGGTGGTCTTCAGTTGATTTGGATTATCTGGAAACACTGGGAGTAAATTTAATTGATGGACAGTTTTTTACATACGATATGCTTTCTGCCATGTGGGATCAGGAGCAAACTGCATATGTTGTAAATAATGAAACCGTAAAACAAATGGGGGTCGAATCTGTAGTGGGAATGCCAATAAAATTGGGAGGAAGGCCTGGTAAAATAATTGGAGTGACCGAAAATTTTAACTATCGTACGCTGCGCGACAAGCTGGAACCATTATGTATGTTTTTTCAACCCTATTTTCATTTCGAATTGCTTGTCAGAATTGCACCAGAGCATGAACAGGAATCAATAGATTATATTGCTTCAACCTGGGATAAATATGCTCCTGAATTTCCATTTGAATACGAATTTGTATTGGATAATTACCGGCATCAATATGAAATTGAAGACCAGACGGGAAAATTTATGGGAGTTTTTGGAATAGTGGCGATTTTTATAGCAAGCATCGGTTTATTTGGAATTGCTTTATTTTCTTCAGAAAAAAGGAAAAAAGAAATTGGAATTCGTAAGGTAAACGGTGCTAAAATCTCGGAAGTGCTGACATTGCTCAATAAAGATTTTTTAAAGTGGGTTGTTTTAGCTTTTATAATTGCCACACCCATTGCATGGTATGCCATGCATAAATGGCTCGAAAACTTTGCTTACAAAACCTCCATGAGCTGGTGGATATTTGCAATTGCCGGAGTTTTATCATTGGGAATTGCATTGATTACTGTTTCATTCCAGTCATGGAAGGCAGCAACAAGAAATCCGGTGGAAGCGCTTCGATACGAATAAAATATTTATTTATTACCCTCTGACTCCCCAGGGGGAGGACTAAAAATGATGTAATGATTCCATGAATGAACTGGATAAAAATATGTATTATGGTGCAACTGAAGTTACCTTAAAAAAGGCAAAGAAGTTGCGGCTAAATTTGACTAATGCAGAAAAAATACTTTGGGATAGACTCAACAGAAGACAACTTTTAGGATTGCGATTTAGAAGGCAACATCCTGTAAATATTTATATTGTTGATTTTTATTGTCATGAATATAAACTTGTTATAGAATTAGATGGTGGAATTCATGAATTTCAAAAGGAATATGATAAAATTCGATCTGAGGATATGAAAATGTTTGGAATAAAAGTAATCCGATTTAATAATTCAGAAGTTGAAAATAATATTGAAGAAGTTTTATTTAAAATAGAAAATATATTAATGAATTTTGGCATTGAAAAGTCCCCACCTGGTGGGATTTAGGGGGTTGGTTTTTTGTACGATATAAATCTTTGATTCATAAAGCGGAGAATTAAAAACTTCATTTCCTTACGTGTCAGACTTCTATTAATTTATTATTTTAGGCAAACTAATTTGAACCGCTATGCTTAAATTAATCATTATCTCTGCTTTCAGAAGTTTGCTGAAATATAAACAAATGAGCCTGATAAATCTGTTTGGATTGGTTTTGGGGCTGACTTCATTTCTATTCTCAGTTTATTATATCGTTTACGAATATTCGTTTGATTCTTTTTTTGATAAATCTGAAAATATTTACCGGATAAATTACGAGGTATCCAAACAAGGCGAGCCCATTTATCAGGGTGCAAAATCTCCCCGTGGTTTATTTCATGCTATCAGGGAACAGATACCCGAAGTTGAGGCAAATGGCTGTGCTTACTTTGAAAAATGCCAGGTGTTATTTGAAGATACGTATTATGCCAATCAGGATATTTTATGGGTATCTGAAGATTTTGAAGATGTATTTCCGTTGGATATGATAGCAGGTGTAGCTGATTATTCGGCTCCCCGCCTGGGAATTATTTCAGAAACTGCGGCCAAAGCACTTTTTCATGATAAGGATCCTGTGGGCAGGATTATGGAAGTAAACGGAGAAATGCCCATTGAAATTACCGGAGTTTTTAAAGACATGCCTTCCAATACTCACCTGACTGCCAAATATTTTGTTTCTTATAAAACCTGGGTAGAAATGGGAATTATGGGAGAAAGAGGCGACTGGAGTGGTGGTTGGTGGAATTATATCAAAATGAAAAAAGGAGTCTCAAAGGACCAGTCTCTTCAGAAAATCAATGGTTTTGTTGAAATGTATATGCCTTTCCTGGCCGACGATCACAGGGAAGCCTCATTTTCGCTGCAGCCACTAAAAGACCTTCATTTTATCCAGGGGATTGATGGAGAAATGGGAGCCAACACAAATTATTCTTCATTGATTAATCTGATTGTTGTTGCCTTGTTTACTTTATTTATTGCATGGATAAATTATGTAAACCTTTCTACGGCACAGGCACAGACACGGTCGTTGCAAATAAGTATGCGTAAGCTGGTTGGTGCTTCAAATATCCATGTGTGGCATCAGTCGCTGGCTGAAAGTATCATTCTGAACCTGTTTGCCTTAACTATTTCATTTGTTATTTATTTAATTTTCAAAAATACATTTGCCGATTTTTTTAATATCCCATTGAAAGAAGCTTATATCCCGCCAGGTAATATTTTATTAATTCTGCTTGCAATAGTTGCATTGGGAATTCTGTTCTCAAGTATTTATTATGGAATTTATTTGGCAAGGATGAATTACATAGTTGGGAAGGATAAAGTTAAAGGCGGAAAATTCAAACAAGGCCTGGTTATGGTGCAAATGGCTTTATCTATTATTTTCCTGATTAGTACAATGGTGGTTTATAAACAGATTTCATTCATGAAAAATAAGGATTTGGGGATTGAGCTGAACGGAGTAATATTATGTACCGGCCCTGCTTCATTAAATCCTGATCCTCAAAAACGGGAAAAATACCAGGGATTTAAAAATGAGATTCTCAGTTTTGCCGGATTTGAATCAGCCACTTTTAATGTTTTTGTCCCGGGAATGGAACCAATAGGTTACACCCAGAGGGAATTTGTAAATCCGGAGCAGGGAGTAACATCCGGAACAGTATATTATGAAAACAGTGCCGATGATGGATTAATAAATACGTATAAAATAGATTTACTGGCAGGTAATAATTTTGGAATTTCCCGCAGGCAAAATATTAATGATGTATTAATTAATCAAAATGCTCTGAAACAACTGGGGTTTGAAAATCCGGAGGAAGCTGTAGGAAGATGGATATTTCGAAGGGGAGATACAACACGGCTTGAAATTATAGGGGTTGTTAACGATTTTCATAATGAAGGATTACAGAAACCAATCTATCCGATGGTGTGGAATAATAATTACCCTTTTGAATTTGGATATTTTGCAATCAGGGTAAATACAAAAAATCTGAATGAGTCGCTTGCACAGTTAAAATCGGTGTGGAACAGGCATTTTACAAAAGATGAACTGAATTATTCATTTGCCGATCAGCATTTTAATGAACAATATAAGTCGGAAAGCCGCTACAGTAAATTCTATGTATGGCTGACAATTCTGTCAATTGCCATAGCAACAATAGGTTTGTACGGTTTAATTGTGTTTTACCTGACAAAAAGGGATAAGGAAATCGGGTTGCGAAAAGTAAATGGTGCTTCTGCTATACAGGTAGTTGGATTGCTTAATAAAGATTTTCTCAGTTGGATCATTATATCTTTTGTTATAGCTTTTCCGGTTAGCTGGTATGCCATGAATACATGGCTTGAAAATTTTGCTTACAAAACCAACCTGAGCTGGTGGGTGTTTGCAATTGCCGGCATGGCTGTTTTTAGTATAGCTGTATTAACGGTATCTTTAAAATCATGGAAGGCAGCTTCGAGGAATCCTGTAGAGGCACTTCGATACGAATAATTGGCGTAAAGCTTGAAAAAAATCAGAATTGATGTTTTGAGGTGTGGTTTGAATTTTTTAAACTTGAAAAAAATCTGAAATAGTATAGGATGAAAATGAAATTATATATTCTGTTTGCGTTAGGATTTCTAATCTCATTGAATGTAAGTGCACAACTGGAAGGGAAAAAATTTAGCACGGGAGAAGGAGTTAATATTGTTCAGCTTGAATTCACAAATTCAAAATATTTGCTGCAAACACCTGATCTGTTGAGTTTGGTTAAGGGTGTATTTGAACAAAAAGGCGATACAATTATATTTACAGATTTAGGTGGATATATGGCCTGTCCGAAGGAACAAAAGGGTATTTATACATTCAAATATGAAAACAAGGAATTAAAACTTACATTAGTGGAAGAACAGTGTAATGGCAGGAAAGGTATGGCACTGGCGAAATGGAAAGAAGTAGAAAAAAAATTACCCATTCCTTAGTTTTCTTAAGGCACGCCCATTCATTAAAGATATTATTTTCATTTTCAGATTTGATTTATAAACTAAAATTATAGTTCGATAACTAAAGGCATAGTTTTTGTTCTTAATCGGATCAAATTTAATTAACTGATTATGAATCTGACTAACCTTAAAATCTCCATACGAAGCCTCCTGAAAAATAAAATCCAATCATCCATCAGTGTTTTAGGGCTGGGTATCGGACTTGGAAGTATAATGCTTTTAGTCATCCTAGTAATTCATGAGTTTTCATTTGATAAGTTTATTCCGGATTATAATTCTGCTTTTCGTGTAATTCAGGGTGATGATTGCCGTACTCCTTATCTTCTTGCAGAAGAAATAAAAAATGAAATTCCGGAGGTTAAAAGCTTTTTCAGGTTTTTTCAGGCAAATAATGTTCAGATTAAAGATAAAAACGGACAGATTCTAAGTGAAAATTTGTTTGCATTTGCCGATTCTTCAGTTTATAATAATCTGGGAATAAAATTCAGGTATGGTACTCCGGCTTTGTCAAGAAATGAGGTTGCCTTATCAGAATCGATGGCTAAAAAATACTATAAATATGAAAATGCCTCCGGAAGTTTATTAATAGTGAAATTTAATGATGATTTTATCACTCTTACAGTTTCCGGTGTTTATGAAGATTTTCCTTCCAATTCCACTTTAAATCCTGAGTTTATTGCCGACCTGGAATTGTCAGGTGAAGTTTTCGGGCAAACCCAACGTATGCTTGGTGAATATGGCTCTTCACTAAATGAATTTAAAACATGGGACAGAAATTATTTTTATACTTACCTTTTTTTAAATGAAGGGTCAGATTCTGAAAGTGTTACAAATAAAATTCAGAAATATGCTGAATTGCTCGATCAGGAAAGGTGGGCTGATGCCGGCTACAGTTTGCAGCCGGTTTCTGAAATTTACTTTAATTCGAATGAGCTTAACGGAAATCTATTCAGCAGGACAGGCAATAAGGATGAATTAAAATATTACATGGCAATTGCATTTGTAATTCTATGTATTTCAGTTATCAACTATATTTTCCTGACTAAGGCAAAAATAATAATCCGGTTAAAAGAATTGGGGGCAAAAAAAGCCATGGGAGCAACGAGGTTTATTATTCAAAAACAGGTGCTTTTTGAAGCCATCCTGATTGCATCGATGAGTGTGATCCCTGCATTTATAATTATAATTCCCGGCATCTCTTTTATAAACTCCACACTTAATAAAACGATTGGAAGCGAGGTTTTTAGCCTGGGGCAGACATGGTTATCATTAATTCTTGTTATTGTACTGACAGGTACATTTTCAGGCCTTCTTATCGGGAGTAATATTTCCAGGATTTCAATTGTACAGTTGCTGACGGGCCGTATGAAAAAGATAGGTAGAAAGAATAACTTGAAAAACTCGTTCCTAAGCTTTCATTTTGCAGTGTTTATTATACTCATTGTCAGTGTCCTGACTTTTAAAAAACAAATAAACTATGCCCTGACAAATTTTAAAGCGATCAATCCTGAAAATATTCTGATCTGTAATTTAGGTACCGCTGAATTACAAAAACAGTTTCCAGTAATTAAAAATGAATTGGAGAAAAATCCCGGAGTAAAAATGATAGCAGGTTCATCATTTATTCCTCCATTTAATGCTTTTTTACCCATTAACCTGAAAACTGAAGATGGATCTGTACGATTTGACGGATTAATAATGGGTGAAGGCATGATTGAATTACTTGAAATGGAAGTTGTTGATGGTGAATCGTTTGGTATATTTCAACAAGGTGTCACCACAATAATTATTAATGAGTCGGCTGCAAAAGAATTCAATATTAAAGCCGGAGAATTATTAAATGGTTTTAAGGTTCGGGGAATTGTACGGGATTTTAGTGCACATTCAATACATTCATTAATCCAGCCCATGGCCATTCTTCAACAGAATCCTGAAAAAATGAGGCTGATGGCTGTCAAAACAAATGGTGTTAACGATGCTTCTGTAATTTCAGATTTGCAAAAGATGGTCAGGCAAATTTCGCCTGAAGCATTTATTGATATTAATTATTTAACCGATAATATCAACCAGTTTTATACAAGGGAACAAAACCAGGCAAAACTGATTGGTGTTTTTTCTGTATTAGCCATTGTTTTATCGGTAATGGGTTTGTTTGGAGTTGTATTAATCAGCATTACCAGGAGGACAAAAGAAATTGGGATCAGAAAAGTGAATGGAGCAAAAATATTTGAAGTATTGACATTATTAAACAAAGATTTCCTTATTTGGGTTATTATCGCTTATGTTATTGCCGTTCCTGTATCATATTATACTATGACCCGATGGCTGGAAAACTTTGCTTACCAGGTAGGATTAAGCTGGTGGATTTTTATTATTGCCGGTGTCCTTGCATTCTTTATTGCTTTAATGACTGTAACCTTCCAGTCGTTCAAAGTAGCTAAAAGCAATCCAGTTGAAGCACTGAGGTATGAGTAAAAGGTATTTACCTGTCAAAAAAATATACACACTTCGTAAAATAAATTGACAGTTTATATTTAGATAGTTTCTTATAGTATTGATTTACATATATTTGTAAATAAGGCACTTTAATTGATTAAAAATGATGCATAATTAATTAAAGACGGAATAAAGTTTTTCTTTATTATCCGGATATAAACAAAAAGCTATTATGATAAAATTAAGAAACATAGACAGGTATTTTGATTCAAAATTTCAAAGGACATTTGTTTTAAAGGGAGTTGACCTGGATGTAGAACAGGGTGAATTTGTTTCGATTATGGGTCCCAGCGGAGCCGGAAAATCCACATTGCTGAATATTATTGGTTTACTGGATGAACCCAATGCCGGTGAATATTATCTTTTAGGAGACCCGGCTTTCCAGCTCAAGGAAAAGAAGAAAGTTCAGTATCACAGAAGCCATATCGGATTTATTTTTCAGGCTTTCCACCTGATCGATGAACTGAATGTTTATGAAAACATTGAAACTCCCCTGATTTACAGGAATGTAAAAACGAAAGAGAGAAAAGCACTCGTTGCCGATCTGCTCGATCGTTTTAATATGGTTGCTAAAAAGGACCTGTTCCCAAGCCAGCTTTCAGGGGGGCAGCAACAATTGGTAGCTGTTGCAAGGGCGATCGTAGGGAATCCAAAACTATTGCTTGCCGATGAACCAACAGGAAACCTGCATTCTGAACAGGGAGAAATGATCATGAAACTTCTGAAAAAACTGAATGAAGAGGGGATGACAATTATACAGGTTACTCATAACGAAGCCTTTGCAAATTACGGAAGCCGGATTGTAAAACTGGTTGACGGATTAATACAGGAAGATTATCAGGTAAAAAAATAAATTTTTCCTGAACCTTATTTAAGAATTTGTTTATAACTAAATGATACATTTAGAAGTTGGAATTTAGTTATATAATTTATGATCCTGAAAGTTGTAACTCGTAATTTACAGAAACATCCCTTTTTAAACCTTATAAAAGTTATTGGGTTAAGCCTTGCTTTGTCGGGAATTGTATTTATTGTTTTGTTCCTGAAAAGTGAACTTAGCTACGACAAATACTTTAAAAATGCAGAAAGAATCTATCGGTACTCGATTACCGATTCCGGATTTTTTGGAGGAAGGCATTTTGCCCGGATAATAAATCCAGTTTATATTCCGGATTTAAAAGAAGCGATTTCTGAAATTGAAAATTTTGTGCGATTGCGTCCAGTCCGGGGTGGGCTAATGAAATACGGAGACAGGTATTATGGTGTAAATCAGGCTTTCGAATGTGACAGTACATTCTTCCAGGTTTTTGATGCTGAAATATTAGTGGGAGATAAAAATTCAGTTTTGGAAAATCCTGCTTCCATGGTTGTTACCGAAAGTTTTGCCAGGAAGGTTTTTGGAGATTCAAACCCGGTTGGAGAAATATTAACCATTCCTCCGGGGCAATATTATGGCCAGGCTCAGGATTTTACCATTCAGGGCATCATAAAAGACTTTCCGTCAAACAGCCATTTCCATCCTGATTTTTTAGCAACTCCTGTTCAGGACCAACTCAGAACCGGGTGGGCTTGGACCTATCTGTTACTTACAAAAAATGCAAGTCCTGAAAATGTTAAAGCAGGAATTGCCAATTTTTTTAAAAATAATACTGAGTCTGACTCAAATGAGATTAAAACGCAGTTCCATTTACAAAAACTTACCGACATTCATCTGAATTCGCATAAACTCCGTGAAATCGAACCCAATGGTTATTTACGAAATATTTATGTTTTGGCAATTGCTGCGATTATTTTGCTTTTGATTGCAATCAGCAATTTTGCCAACCTGAGTTTAGGGATGTCCGGTTTCAGTTCCAAATACCTGTTTGTAAATAAAATCCTGGGTTCTTCAAAACATTCTGTATTAAATTATTTTTTCATCGAAGGATTGTTTATTGTTTTGGCAACAATTCTGTTAGTATTATTAATATCTTTCCCTGTAAATTCTATCATATACAGGGTTTACGGTTTAAACTTACTCAGTAACAATTTACTTTTATTATTCTTAATATTCCTGATTTTCAGTGTTGTTACATTATTATTTGGATTAATGCCGGTTCTCCGATCAGTTTTTTTATCAATCAGGAACGAAATTCAAAAGAATACATCATCGGTTTTAAATAACGGAAAGATAAGCCGCACGCTGATTGTTTTTCAGTATGGTTTTTCCATAGCATTGATTATTGCTGTGATCGTTATTACAAAGCAAACAAAATATGCATTAAACAGCAGTCTTGGAGTAAAAGAAGATAATGTTATTTGTTTGGAATCGGTGCATGCCAGTTTGCAGCAAAAATTTGGTGTTTTAAAAGAGGAACTCTTAAAATATAACAGCTTTGAATCGGTTTCGGCTATGATGGAGCCGCCGGGCGGTGAAGCAAACGATATGTTTGCATTTGAGATGGAAGGCTACCAGTCTGATAAAGAAAATGAAGAATTTGACGGGATCGGAGTTTTTCCGTGCGATTATTCTTTTGCAACCATTTTTAATCTTCAGTTTTTAAGCGGGCAGAATTTTTCTGAAAAGAATACAGATGTTGAAGGTTCAGGTGAATACATTATTAATGAAGCAGCTATGTTTCGGTTACATTATTCAAATCCTGATGATATAGTAGGGAAGGAGTTTAAATTGATTTTTTCGACTCTTGGCTCAGGTATTGAAATTCCGGGCGGTAAGATTATCGGAGTAGTAAAAGACTTTCATTTAAAAAGCCTGAAAAGCATTGTTGAACCCCTGGTTTTGTTCAAACGGGAAAAGTTGTGGTTAATTAATTTTGTGATTTCTTATAAACCGGGATTGCAGGAACAGGCATTAAATGATATCAATACAGTGTGGAACTCACTTTTTCCCGGATATCCGTTTCAGTATGAACATGTGGGAGCCATGTATAAAAAAGTATATAAATCGGAATTATTGCAAGCCAGGCTGCTTTCAGTTTTTACAATAATTGCCTTGTTTATTTGTTCCATGGGTTTGTTTGGGATGGCACTGATCACCACACAGCGGCGGATTAAAGAAATCGGGGTGCGGAAGGTTAATGGTGCCCGTGTTGCAGAAATAATAACATTGCTGAATAAAGATTATGTACTTTGGGTAGCTTTGGCATTTATAATTGCCAGTCCGGTTGCCTGGGTGGCAATGAATAAGTGGCTGGAAAACTTTGCCTATAAAACCAGCCTGAGTTGGTGGATTTTTGCTGTAGCCGGAATTCTGGCAATGAGTATTGCCTTGTTAACTGTAAGCATTCAAAGCTGGAAAGCCGCTGCGCGGAATCCTGTGGAGGCATTGAGGTATGAGTAGTGTGTTGAACTATGATTTTAATGATTATTTGAATACATTGATTAAGAAATTAATTAATGAATATAAATGAAAAATATAAATGAAAAATATAAATATTTTGAACTAACATCAAGAATAATTGATTGCGCTTTGGAGGTTCATAATCAATTGGGGAATGGTTTTCAGGAAGTAATTTATCAACGTGCTTTGGAGATTGAATTTAGGCTTCAAAATATAAATGTCCAGCGTGAATTTGTTATGCCATTATTTTATAAAGGTGAAGATATTGGAACAAGAAGGGTCGATTTTTTTATTGAGGAAAAAGTAAGGTTGAGATAAAAGCAATTATTCAGATGGAGGATGTACACCTTGCACAAGCTATCAATTATTTAGAAGCCTACAATCTTGAAGTTGGATTATTAATAAATTTTGGAAGCAAAAGTCTGGAATTTAAACGAGTGATGAATAAAAAATATCAATGTCCTTCATAAAATCAAAGAAATCAAAGTTCAGGACAACTTTTCCAAAGTTCAATCCTTTGGAAAAATTTATATTGGAATATATTAATCAGGCATAATGTTTGAGTCCTAAATGAGCAAAAACTTAACAGATGAATAAACTGATTCTGATACTACTTGCCGGGCTTATATTAATTACTTTATCATGCAAACACAGGAACCGATTGAAAGCTGATGAGACTTTCCTTTCAGAAGAAATTTTAAAAGAAGAGGCTGAAAAGGCTGAAGCCAGCCAAACGTTTTCTGCAGAAGTAGGAAAGTCTACAGGTGAGTCTTTCATGCGGATGGAAGAAGACCGGTCACCCGATGCAACCAATCCACCCATTGTTTTAGATATTTTATCGGGAAGGGAAAACCCGCAGAAGGTTAAAGTTTCCGATCTGTTTTCGGAAATAAAATATATTAAACTGGAACATTTGCCTGATTCTGCTTTTTATGAGCGGGGCATTGATGTTTTAATCAGCGATAAATTTATTTACGGGTATTCAATGAATGGGATTGCCCAATATTCACTTGATGGCTATTTTATAAAATATATCTGTAAAAATGAAGCTTTTTATACAAAGATGGATCGTGGAATCATGATAACTTCAGAACAATATAATATGTTCATCGGTGCAACAAATCCAAAGTTGAAAGATGGCAAACTTTATTACAAGTATGAAAACCGTCCGGCTAAATCCGGTTATTTGATGGAATACGATGAACTAGCAGGTATGGAAACATTAAGCCTTCCAGTTCAACAGGAAAACAGTCAAAACATCCGGGGATTAGGGAACCCTGTAATGGATTTATTGGCAAATACAAGAAATTATGCTTCAAATGAAATGATGACTTCTCCAACTGAAATTAATCCTCTTGGCAATGGTCTGGTGGGATTTAGTATGCGAGGAAAGCCAATGACAAGACAAAGTAACTTTGTTACGGTTACTTCTCTTTCAGGTGATACAGTTTGTTCCATGAAAGATTACGATCCGATTAATAATTATTCCAAATCTGTAGGCCGTGGGGCAGAAGATGCTTATAATTATTACCTTGATGGATTCCTTCATTTACGGCAGGTTTATAATGATACAATATATCGGCTGATTCCGCCCAATCAGTTGATTCCGAAATATATCCTGGATTTTGGAGAATTCGGTATTGAATCATCTCTCGAAGGGATGGATCCGGGTTTTAGTCTTGAAAATAAATTTGTCCCCGAGGATTTTCTGGAAACCAGCCGTTTTATATTTTTTACTTATACAAAAAATTATCCTTGTCCTAATACAGCAAAAAATGGCACCTTGAAGTATAGCAGGTTGATTTATAATAAGAAAGTAAGAAAAATTGATTATATCTATGTTGATGAGCAGTGTATGGTAACTTCCGGAAGTTCATGGCCATCAGCACCCGATCTGAATATTGAAAACGACCTTGATGATAATCCGTTTTTCTGGCCGGTAGATATTACATCAAGTGGATTGCCCTTTTCAGCAATAAGTGGAAAAATCCTATTTGAAAAATTTGAATCAAGAGATTTTGCCGGATATAAAAATTTAAGTGATAAGGATTTTGTAATTGCACTTTATAAATAATCAGCAATGAAGCTAACATTTAAGATTTTATTCAGGAAATTGGCACGAAAACCCATTTATTCTGCCATCACTATTATCGGTTTTACATTTGGAATTGCAGCTAGCCTGCTGATCTACCTCTGGGTTTATAATGAATTGAGCTATGAAAAATTTCACCCTGGCTATAAACAGGTTTACCGTGTACTGACTTTGTCAAAACAAGGTGATGAAATTGTAAAATCTGCCCGGAGCTACTCTCCATTGGCAAATACACTTAAAAAAGATTACCCGCAGATTGAATATGCCACTTACCTGAGTTACAGTTCCGAGGATTCGCCTTTGCAGATTTCGGATGATGCAGATAAAGTGGAAGCCAGAGGCTGCTGGATCAACGATGATTTTTTTAATGTTTTTGACGGATTTGAATTTCTCGAAGGCGATAAGCAATTTGTTTATGGCGACCCAGATAATATTATCCTGAATGAAACACTCGCAAAAAAACTATTTGGTCAGGAACCTGCACTTGGAAAGACAGTTATCATCAATAAATATACAAGAGATGTCTATAAAGTTAGCGCTGTAATCAGAATTCCTCAACAAAGCCACATCGGGTTTGATTATGCTTTTTCCGATAAAAACAGTCAGGCTGCTGCATTTGCAGGCAATTGGAGTATCAGTGCTCATGTGCATTCATATATTAAACTGAAGGAAGGTTCGGAAATTAGCGAAACATTTCTGTCGGAAATTACAAACCTTGTGAGCCGTTACACAAGTTTTACCGATAAACTGGTTTTCCAACCTCTTGCCGATATCCATCTTTTTACCGATTATGAAACATTGTTTTACGATAAAAACATCGGTAGTTATAAGTATGTCCTGATTTTTTCAGGGCTGGCATTTTTAATTGTTCTGATGGCGGCTTTAAACTTTTCAGTTTTATCCATTGCAAGGGCATCGGAGCGTTTTACCGAAATTGGCGTGAAAAAAGTGAATGGTGCCGGGCGGATAAAAATAGCAGCGCAGTTTATGGGGGAATCACTTCTTCAAACCGTTACTTCATTAGTTTTGGCTGTGATTATTGTACTGATTGTCCTTCCATGGTTTAACAGCCTGTCGGGGCAGCAACTGTTTTTTCACTGGTCGCTTCCGTTTATATTAAGCCTGATTTTACTTACAGCCATTGTTGGGTTTGTAGCCGGGCTTTACCCTGCATTTTTCCTGTCATCATTTAAGCCTTCGGGGATACTCAAAGGGTACAATCCTTCCGGTGCTGGATCCGGTTTTATCAAATATTTGCCGGCAGTGCAGTTTGTGATAGCTATCTTTTTTATCATAGCTACTTCGGTTTTTGTAAAACAAATGAATTATATAAGAACCAAAGACCTTGGTTTTGATAACGACAATATTGTGGTTGTCCCAACCGGGTTGTGGTATGATAACCGCACTTTTAAAGAGGAACTGATGAAAAATCCAAACATCCTTGGTGTATCAGCCAGTGTTGGGGCTCCCATCGATTTCGACTGGCACATAACCCTCCCGTATAACCGAAATGGAGAAAATGACAGCCTTCAGGCATCGCTTTTTTTTGCTGACGAAGATTTTGCAGAAACATATAAGTTGGAAATTGTAAAAGGCCAGTTTTTACAAATGAACTATGCGAATTACTGGGAAGAATCTAAGAAAAAATGGGAAAGTCGGAAAGGTGGACAAAAGTATTCTATGTCAATTCCGGTGGTGATTAATGAGTCGGCTGAGAAGGCTTTAGGGCTCGACGACCCGATCGGATTACGGCTTGGCGATGATGTGATTGTGGGTGTGGTAAAAGATTTTCATTTTCGCCCTTTGCATTATCCGATTACCCCTATGGTAATTACCAATAATCCCGAAAGTATTATGGCTATGAATATTAAAATTGCTCCTGGAAACCGGGCTCAAACGCTGCAGTTTATCGGCGATACCTACCGAAAATACAGGGATCAGCGGAATTTTAGTTATAGCTTTTTCGAAGATATGCTCAGCCAAAGATATGACTCGGAAATCCGATTGCGTAATTTGACAATACTCTTTTCTGTATTATCAATAATTATTGCGATGCTGGGAATACTTGGTATGTCTTTTTTCTCATGCGACCGGCGTACCAAAGAAATCGGATTAAGAAAAGTTAACGGAGCTTCTATCCATGAAGTGATCCTGTTATTAAATAAGGATTTTTTAAAATGGGTACTTGTTGCATTTTTAATTATAGTACCGTTGTCTTGGTATATTATGCATAACTGGTTACAAAATTTTGCCTACAAAACCAACCTGAGTTGGTGGGTATTTGCCCTGGCTGGTGTCCTTGCCTTAGGAATTGCCCTGTTAACTGTTTCTTTTCAATCGTGGAAAGCAGCTACTAAAAACCCGGTTGAGAGTTTGAGGTACGAATAACCTCCTCGTCTTCCGGTAATGTTTCACCGGAATCCACTCCCCCTTTGCATAGGGGGAGAATTAAAGAGGGGGTCATAAAAGATTAAATTTAGGAATAATGAAAACCAAGCTGGCTATCCCGATATTCATAGGGAGGAAAGCTGCAACCCGTAATCCGATAGAAGCACTCCGGCATGAGTGAAAGAATTCTATATAACCGGAATTTAGACTTTCTTTTATAACAGAGCCGAAGTCACAACGTAGTTTCAGGTGATGCTTTAATCCAACAAAATTCCTGACAAATTATTTTACATTAAGTGTAAAAAAAATTGACAACTCAAAGATTTGCAATTAGTGTAAAAACTTGACTTACAAATCATTATAGAATGGGCATTTAAATTGAAAGTAAAATGGCACTCTGGATTTTTTCCTGTATTTATAAAGATATGGAGCCATAATCTTAAGAGGATTAGGAATCTAAAAAGGACAGAAATGATCGGGTGAAGCAAGTTGAAAAAAATGATTAATAAAAAGATTTAGAAAGAAAAAGATGATCTGGCAGGTTTTAAAGAGTACATACAGATATATACTCAAAGATAAAGTTTCATTTGCAATTAACCTTGCAAATATGGTTGTTGGTTTTACTGCATTTATTCTTCTTGGGTTGATTGTTTATAACGAGTTTAACTGGGACAGGTATCAGGAAAATTTCGACAGGATTTACAGGGTACAAACCCGTCAGGAAGATTCGGAAGTTACAAATTACTGTACTTACAGCCCTTCGGCAATTCGTTACCGGGTTATGGAAGATATTCCTGAAGTTGAACAGGTTTTACTGATGCGTGAAACAGGTGGATTGTTTTTTGCCAAATCAAACGGAGAACAGGTTTTTGATAAATTGGGTTATTTTGCAGAAAGCAGCATATTTAATATTTTCACCTACAACTTTTTACAGGGAAGTAAAACAAATGCTTTAAGCGAACCCTATACGATTGTTTTATCAAAAGAAGTTGCCGATAAAATCTTTCCGGGTGAAAGTGCTTTAGGGAAGGAGGTTATTATCAATAAAAAATTTGCATTGCGTGTTGATGGTGTTTATGAAAACCTTCCTTTTAATTCGGCAGTACGGCCAGAATATTTGATTTCTATGCGGACATTTGAAGTAACATCCAATCGTTCAAATTACAGAGATGACTGGAATGCTATTGACAACGATAATTTTGTCCTGCTTCACGAAGGAACTGATTATCATCAGGTAAACCGGAAAATAGAAAAAACTTTTGCACATATACAAAATATGGAAAAGGCGACCCCTTATCTGCATCCTATATCGGAATGGCATGTTTCACCAAACAGCCAGATGGACATGATAATTGCTTTAACAGTTTTAGGACTGGCGGCAGTATTGGTGCTGATACTTTCATGTGTAAATTTTGTAAACCTTTCACTTGCAACTTCAACACGCCGTGCTCTTGAAATCGGGATTAAAAAAGTGGTTGGTTATTCAAAACAGGCAGTTGCATTTCAATTTTTAACAGAAACATTATTCATAACTCTAATTGCTGCTTTGATTGGCCTGGAAGTAGCTCAGATGACAATACCTGTAATGAATAACATTGTTAATACACATCTTGTTATTGGAGTTTTTGATAATCTGTTGATTCCATTGTGTATAATCGGAGTTGCATTATTTGCCGGATTGCTGGCGGGAATGTATCCGGCGTTTGTTGTTGCGTCGTTTAATCCTGCCAAAGTACTTAAAGGTAAAATATTTATCAGTGTAACAAGAAAAACTGATTTAAGGAAAGTTTTGGTTGTCACTCAATATTCGATCTCTTTATTTATGTTGATTGTCAGCCTTATAATTTATAATCATGTAAATTTTCTGATTAAAAAGAATATGGGTTTTGATAAAGATAATATAGTTTTTGCTGAAGTAAATATTACCAACCCGATTTCTTTTGAATCGATAAAAGAAAGGCTTTTACAACATCCTGAAATTGTAGATGCCACATTTTCAAGTACAATCCCGTTTAACGGGAATATTGGCGGATATGTTAGCTGGGAAGGTGCTATGCCAGGGCAATTTGAGATGATAAGTCGTAACTATGTCAACTATGATTTTATTCCGACATATAATATGGAAATGGTGAAAGGAAGGAATTTTTCCAGGGAATTTCCAACCGATAATCAGGGTTGTATAATCAATGAAACAGCTTTAAGAAATTTTGGGTGGGATGATCCAATCGGTAAAAAAATTGACCTGTATGGAAGGAAATACCCGGTTATTGGAGTTGTTAAAGATTTTCATGCATTTTCGGTTCATAATCCGATCCCAACCTATATCATGTTATTGAATTCAAATGAATTAAATGGTTCATCTTTAATTTCAGTGAGGTTTACTCCAGGAAACGGGAGAAAGGCAAAACAACTGGTAAGCAGTGAGTTTGAATCACTGACTCCCAACGATCCGTTTGAATTCAAGGATTTTGAGTTTAATATTATGGCTGACTATGCCATTACTTACTGGTCGATGTTAAAACGTATTTTTGCATTTTTTGCCGTAATAACAATTTTTATTGCATCCATCGGCTTATTTGGACTGATATTATTTACAACAAAACGCAGGGTGAAAGAAATCGGAGTACGTAAAATTCTCGGAAGTTCGGTTTCAGGTATTTTCGGACAATTGTCGGGAGAAGTCCTTGGTTTACTGATTTTTGCTATAATATTAGCCAGCCCCGCTGCAATCATGTTATATAAAGGGCTACCGGGTGCTTATAAGGATAACCTGCATTGGTGGGAGTTTTTGTATTCCATCGGTTTTGTTGCACTTGTTGCTTTTTTGACAATCAGTTACCATGTTTTAAAAGTTGCAAAAAACAACCCTTCCGATGCATTGAGATACGAGTAAATCCTGATTTATTATGGTGATTACATTTCCCAAAGTTTCAAACTCTGGAAAAGGTTGAAAAATGAATATGAAAAAAGTCGAAATTTTAAAGGTATAGAAAGAGCAACATTTCTAAAATTATATTGTCTTTTTATCGACGAAAAATTAGTGTTCACAGAAATAACTTGATTTGTCATTTTATAAAGGACAATTTTACAAAGTATCAAGATAAAAAGCCATGATTAAACATTTTCTGATAACCGCCTGGAGAAATCTGAAAAGAAACAGGCTCCTGTCCGTAATTCAAATTTTTTGCCTAACCATTGGACTCGCAACATTTATTTTAATTTTCAGATATATCCAGTACGAAAAAAACTGGGATAGATTCAATTCGAATTTCGAACAAGTTTACAGGGCTCAGGAACATGAAAAAGATGGAAGCGGGCAGGGAATTACTCAAACCGACCCCATGTTGGCTGGCTTCCTTAAAGAAAATTATCCCGAAGTTGAGGAAGCAATCGTTATGCGCGAAGTGTGGGGAGGTTACCTGTCAACTTCGCCTGATAGGACTTATTATGAGGAGCAGGGATTTTATGCTCCTTCAGAAGTTTTTGATGTTTTTTCATTTGAACTTTTAACAGGCAATCCTAAAAATGCACTGGACGATCCTGATGCAGCAATCCTTTCACAAAGCCTGGCCAAGAAATATTTTCCGTTCGAAAATCCAATTGGGAAAACCATTAAAGACGACGAGAACAGGGTTTTTAAAATTACCGGGATTATGAAAGATATTCCTGAGGATTCACATATCCGCCCCGATTATTTTTTATCGATTGCATCGCGTCCGAAATGGGAAATGACTTCGTGGGATAACAAGAGTTTCAGGACTTATGTTTTGCTTCAGGAAGGTGTTGATGTTAATCAGTTTAATTCACACATAAAAAGCTTGCTCGACCAACACAATGAGTCAAATAAATGTTACCTCTATCTGAAACCAATGAGTGAATTGCATCTTACTCCAAATGATACAAAAGACCTCCTTGCGGTTATTATTTTTTATTCGATAATCGGAGTGTTGATTTTGGTTCTTGCAAGTTTAAATTTTGCCAATCTCACAACAGCTTTTTCTATTTCCAGGGCAAAAGAAATCGGTGTGAGAAAAGTAAATGGAAGTGGTGTCGGCTCACTTCGGAAACAGTTTTTATCAGAATCGATTCTTATTGCTTTTTTATCGCTGATTTTTGCCGTAATAGTTGCATGGCTTTGTTTACCCTTCTTTAATAATATTGTTGAAAGGAATTTAACATTGAATTTTTTATCGAATCCTGTTTTTGTGATTGTTGTTTTAGGGGCAACTTTAGTTACCGGATTTGTTTCAGGAATTTATCCGTCTTTCCTGCTTTCTGCGTTCCGTCCCGTGGTAATTTTAAAAGGCAGTAATCCACTTGCAAAAACAAGGGGCCGGATTTCAGGATTAAAAGCTCTTGTTACAGTCCAGTTTGCACTTACAGTAATCCTTATAGCATCAACAGTCTGGATTTACAGGCAAACCATGTTTCTTAAAAATACTAACCTCGGTTTCGATAAATCTGCATTATTTCATTGCTCGATCCCTGATAATTCAACACAAAAAGAATTCAGGGAATTAAGGCAGCAGGCATTAAGAATTCAGGGAGTTGAAAATATGGCGATATCAAAAAATTCCCCTTTCCACTCAAACTGGGGCAGGGGAGTAAGCCTCGAAGGTGCAGCGTCTGATGACTGGATCAATTTTAATTATAATGAAGTCAGCCCCGAATATCTCGAAACGTATGGTTTTACTATGGCAGAGGGAAGGTTTTTTTCTGAAACACAAAAATCGGATGAGAAAGCCTGTGTGATCAACGAAGCAGGAGCAAAAATTTTCGGAGGTGAATCGGCAATAAACAAACGATTAATCGTAAACGGTGAATTACATACTGTGATTGGTGTGATTAAAGATTTTCATACAAATTCGGTAATGTTCAGCATCGATCCATTTATAATGCTGCAGAATCGTGGTCAACTGAAAGAATATAATGAATACACTATAAAACTTGACGGTTCAAATAATCAGGCAGCAATTGCCAGTCTTGATAATTTGTTCAGAGAAAATTTCCCCAATTCCATTTTTACAATCAGTTATTTCGACGACCGTGCAGATATGACGGATGTTCAAATTTGGCAGAGTGTGGGCAGGACATTTATATTTTTTACAATTCTGGCAATTTTAATAGCGGGCATGGGATTGTTTGGTTTGGTAGCTTATACAACCCGGAAAAAGATCAAAGAAATTGGTGTTAGAAGAGTGCAGGGAGCAACTTCGTCAAATATTTTTGTACTTGTGGTGAAGGAATTTTTGTTGTTATTATTTATTGCCAATTTATTTGTGGTCCCGATTCCATACATCCTTAAGAATACAACACCAGGGTATTATAAATATAATATGGAAATCTGGGAGATAATCGCCGTTATTGCATTTACATTCATTATTGCTCTTATTTCAAGCAGCTACGAAGCTATCAAGGCAGCCAATCTGAATCCTGTGAAATCGTTGAGGTATGAATAAAACGTCAGAATCTGGATTAATAGGATTGGAGGATTAGCTGGATTTTATAATTTTAAGGGAATAATCAGCTAATCCTAATATACTATAAAATGAAAGATAAAATTGATGACGAACTGACCTATCAGGTTATAGGTTGTGCTATGAGGATTCATAATACCCTTGGGAATGGTTTTCAGGAAGTGATTTATCAAAGGTGTCTGGCAATTGAACTTGACAAAGAAAGCATCCACTTTGAAAGAGAAAAAGAAATGCCAAATTTCTATGAAGGAATAAATGTTGGTACCCGAAGGGCTGATTTTATTGTTGAAGATAAGGTGATGGTTGAATTATAGGCACAAAAAGAACTCGAAGACGTTCATCTTGCACAAGCACTCAATTATTTAACAGCATATCAGATTGATAAAGGCCTTTTATTAAATTTTGGAGGAAGAAGACTTGAAGTAAAACGGTTATTCAGAAAACATTAATCCTGGCAATCCAACAATCCGGTAAATCCTGTTTCAGACGATTTTTTTAATCCCTGCCTGAATTCTGGAAACAGTTTCTTCCTTTCCAAGAATTTCACAAATTACAAACAGGTCGGGACCCATGTTACCTCCAACAAGGCAAAGCCGGAGTGGATTCATTACGGCGCCGAATCCCCATTCTTTTTCATTCATAAATGCAGAAAAAGTTTCTTTGATATTTTCAGCTTTCCACTCATTAACTGATTCAAATAATCCTGAAATTGCAGAAAGTTTTTCAGGGGTATCTTCTTTCCACCGTTTTTTAATGGTTTGCTCGTCATATTCTGTGGGTGCCTGAAAAAAGAAGCTTCCCTGTTCCCATATTTCAGAAACAAAACCACACCTTTCTTTAATTTCTGAGATAACCTTAACGATTTTTTCATTCGAAGCTTCAATTCCTTTTTCGGTGAGAATTGGTTTAAATAGTTCAGCCAGTTCAGTGTCAGGTTTTAACTGGAAATAATGTTTGTTGTACCATTTTGCTTTTTCCGGGTCAAATCGGGAGCCTGCTTTTACTATCCTTTCCAGCGAAAATGCTTCAATTAATTCTTCTTTTGTAAAAAATTCCTGTTCAGTTCCCGGGTTCCAGCCCAGAAATGCCAGCATGTTAATAAATGCTTCAGGGAAATAACCGTCTTCCTTATAACTTCTTGAAATCTGTCCGGTTTGCGGATCTTTCCAGGGAAGCGGAAAAACAGGAAATCCCATTTTATCACCGTCGCGTTTGCTTAGTTTTCCCTTGCCCTGAGGTTTTAAAGTTAGTGGCATATGCGCAAACTGAGGTTTGGTATCTTCCCAACCCAAAGCCCTGTATAATAAAACATGTAGAGGCAACGACGGCAACCATTCTTCACCCCTGATCACATGGGTTATTTTCATCAGGTGGTCATCAACAACATTGGCCAGGTGGTAGGTTGGCATCCCATCCGATTTGAAAATAACTTTATCGTCCAACTGACTTGTATTGAATGTAACTTTCCCTCTGACAATATCCGTTTCTGTAACATCAGTGTTTTCAGGCATTTTAAACCGGACTACATAAGGTTCTCCTGAGTTTATTTTTTCCTGTGTTTCTTTTTCTGAAGCAGTGAGTGAATTGTTTAATTTTCCGCGTGTTTCAGTTCCGTAGGCAAAAACCTGTTTGTTTTGCTCTGCTTCCGTTCTGAGTTTATCCAGTTCTTCGGGAGTATCAAAAGCAAAATAAGCCCAGCCGTCAGCTATGAGTTTGTCAGAATATTCTTTATACATAGCCTTCCGTTCACTTTGGCGGTAAGGTTCAAATTCTCCTCCTATCCCGGGTCCCTCGTCAGGTGTTAATCCGCACCAATCAAGACTTTTAATGATATAATCTTCAGCCTCTTTAACATAACGGTTCTGGTCGGTATCCTCAATACGAAGGATAAAAGTTCCGTTATTTTTCCGGGCATGTAAATAATTGAATAAAGCTGTCCTTAAACCACCAATATGTAAAGGTCCGGTTGGGCTGGGCGCAAAACGTACACGTACTTTTCTTTCACTCATTTCGATAAAAATTTTCGCTGCAAAGATAAATGAAAAACTCCCTTTTAAACAATTTACACTTTGAATTACGTATTTTCTTTACACTGAATTCTGAAATTTATATATTTAAATATTCAGGATGAATTTTTATCTTATCCGGTTTTTACACCGCTAT